>RZYZ01000437.1 GCA_009930125.1 Clostridia bacterium
AGATGCAGAAGAAAACTGTATGTGAATCCCCATCCCCAGACGCTGAAGCCCAGAGCTACAAACGCCATCTCCTGCATCTCCACATGTGAGAGAAGTGTATAGGACATGGACCATGTGCTCAGGGAGAGACAGAGCATGAAAAACACTCTGTGCACTTTGTCTCTGGTGTCCAGAGCGAAGAGATACATGCCCATATAGAAATAGAGGATCAGAGATCCATAGAACAGAAACGGTAAAACGCCCGACTCCACCATATATACTTACCTACCACTTTCTTATCGTTGCAGATGCTCTCTTTTATGATGCATCTGATTATATTGCATTATATTTCGCTTTCCTTTCTATTAGCATACAGTTCGCTCCATTTTTAAAGGCCTTTGGAAGGGGATCTCTGATATTCCTATGAATCCCTCTGAAGGGTTTCCTTTTTATTCCTGCTCAGCAAAAAAACTCACCGGCATTCTGGGCCAGAACGCCGATGAGTTTTTGTCTTAAGTTCTCTATTCGATTTCTATCTTCTTTGAGGTGTCAACGTGTTCTGTCTTTGGAATGTGGATCTTCAGAACACCGTCTTCCAGTTTTGCTGTGATGCCTTCACTGTCTGCTTCCTGCAGGAAGATGTTTCTTTCCATGGAGCAATATCTTCTTTCCTTGTGGATGTAGTTTTTCTCTTTCTCTTCCTTCTGTTCGTCTCTCTGAACACCGATGCGTAATCTTCCATCTTCAAGAGAGAGATTGATTTCTTCCTTCTTCACACCTGGAAGCTCAGCCTGGACGATATATTCCTTGTCCTCTTCCTGAACATCCACCTTGAAGGTATCTGAATGAAGGCTCCTTCTTGTAGGCCATGCATCCGCAAAAAAGTCATCCAGCATGCTGTGGAAATCATCAAATCCGATGTTCATCAGATCATTCTTTTTTCTGTTGAATGGTACTAAACCTGCCATCTGCAACAACTCCTTTACTGATTTTATTCTGTTGTTAGCACTCTCGCCCACTGAGTGCTAACTTACAATTATGTTATAACACAAGACCTTCATTTTTTCAAAAATGAGAAAAGGAGAAATTTATTCCTACTCTCAGAAAAGTTGTGACAGATACTGCTAACTGGAATTATTCACTAAAATCAGCAATTTATCGCCAATTATCGGCTTTATTTCCTCTCGTCCGCTAATCCCAGGTAGAGATCCATAAGCTGATTGCTGTGAAGGTAATGTATGCCCTTCATGCCCAGTTTCTCTGCAGACTTTATATTAGCCAGCGTATCATCTATGAAGATGCATTCTTCTGCCTTCAGCTGATACTTATCCAGGAGAATCTCATAGATTCTATTACCAGGCTTCACCTCTCTGACGTCATAGG
>RZYZ01000113.1 GCA_009930125.1 Clostridia bacterium
TTCATCGACGGTTTTGATGATGCCATTCTGGTGAAGAGTGAAGATACACAGATGTTCTTCGGGCGAATCGGAAGAAGTGTGCTCTATGTCCGGTATCACGGCTATGAAGACCTGTCCGCTCATCTTGATGAGATCTATGACACCTTAAGAAGCTATCAGAAAGAGAAAATGTGATGGAGCCTGTCCTGCTATAAGGAAACCATGAACTCCGTGATGAAAATCCGGGGTTCTGTTTCTTGTCTGAGGCAGTTTTACGACGGAATGAATTAGAAAGTATCAGAGGAGAAGAGGCGAAATGATGGGGAGAAGTCCCATGAAAGAAGGCTCCAGTAGTCTGTACGCTGCCGGGTTAAGGAAAACATAAGAATTTCTTTGTTTACAGCCGTATTAGTTGGTGCTAAAATGAGAAAAGATTTCCGACCGACCGTTCGGTCGGAGCATTCCGAGGAGGATTAGACATGTTTTCAAAATACAGTGTAAAAAAACCCTATACCGTAGTGGTGGCGGTCATACTCACCATTGTACTTGGTGTGATTTCATTTATGGGCATGAAGACCGATCTTCTGCCTACCATAGATCTGCCCTTTGTTGTGGTCATCACCCCTTATCCAGGTGCAAGCCCTGAAAAGGTGGAGCAGCTGGTCACAAGGCCCATGGAGGCGGCGCTGGGAACATCCAGTGGCCTGAGCAGCATTCAGTCTGTTTCCAGTGAGAACTCCAGCATGATTTTCATGGAGTATGTCCAGGGAACCAATATGGACAGTGCCATGATCGAGCTTTCTGGAAGCATCGATCAGGTGAAAGGAGCCATGGATGAGGGGGTCGGCTCTCCGATCCTCATGAAGATCAGTCCCGACATGCTGCCGATTTTTGTCGCCAGCGTGGATGTGGAAGGCATGGAGCTGGATGAGCTTTCGGAATTCGCCGAAGAAGTGGTCATGCCATCCTTTGAAAGACAGGAAGGTGTGGCGGCGGTCACTGGAAGCGGCCTGGTGGAATCAAGGCTTGAGATCGCCCTGGTACCGGAAAAGATCGCAGCCCTCAATGAGAAAGTGAAAGGCGATATCCAGACGGAACTCGCCAAAGCGGAAAATGAGCTGAAGGACGCACAGGAAGCCCTGGCATCCGGTCAGAAAACCCTTGCGACGGAGTCTACGAATCAGAAAGCGCAGATTGCTAAAGCCAGTACGGAGCTAAACAGTGCCATGGGCAATCTCAATGCTCTTCTGGCGGAAGAAGCAAGCCTTACAGCGGAAAAAGCGGCACTGGAAGCCACGAGAGATCAGCTCGGAAGCATTCTGGACATGAATGCCGTCTTTGAAAGCATTTTCCCGGATGGTGCGGAAAATCTATCTCCGGAAGATTTCCAGGCTATCCTCGACAGCATCCAGTCTGGCGCTCCTGACGGGATGGAAGGCATGACCCAGGAGGGTCTGGAACAGCTTGCCGATCAGGCTGCGCAGGCCATCAAGACGCTGATCGCCGTGGAACTGGATCTTCAGAGCATAAACATCCGTCAGATGACCTTAAACGCCATGAAGCCACAGTTGGAGAGTGGGCTGAACGAGGCGAAAAGCGCCTATGAGCAGCTGGAAGCAGGCAAGATCACCATGGCCGTGGAACTGGCCAAGGCGGAAGTGCAGATGCAAAACGGCATGGCGGAACTGGACAAAGGACTTGCCACTTTTGAGGAATCCAGAGAGGAAGCGCTCAGCAGCGCTGATCTCAACAACATCCTGACAGAGGAGATGATCGGGAATATTCTGAAGGCGCAGAACTTCAGCATGCCTGCAGGATACGTCGCTGAGGGAGATGACCAGATTCTGGTCAAAGTGGGCGACAGTTTTACTGAGCCTCAGGAAATCAGCAGCCTGGTACTCTTCAGCATGGAACCCATCGGAGATATCTATCTCAACGAAGTGGCTGAAGTAGGCAAGAAAGACAATTCCGATGAACTCTATACCAAAATCAATGGAAACAACGGTGTTCTTCTGACGTTCCAGAAGCAGAGCACGGCTTCCACGGCGGAGGTTTCTGATGCCATAGAAGCGGAAATCGAGAGACTGGAAGGGGAGCATGAAGGGCTCAGCATTACAGCCATGATGGACCAGGGGGACTATATCGACATGACCACAAACAGTGTCATGCAGAATCTGCTCTTCGGAGGAATTCTTGCGATTCTGGTTCTGATCGTATTCCTGCGGGATCTGAAGCCGACCTTTGTCATCGCGCTGAGTATCCCCATCAGTCTGACCTTTGCTGTGGTGCTCATGTACTTCAGTAACGTCACCCTCAACATCATTTCTCTGTCTGGTCTTGCACTGGGTGTGGGAATGCTTGTGGACAACAGTATCGTCGTCATCGAAAACATCTACAGACTTCGTAAAGAAGGCATGCCTGCAGATGAGGCAGCCATACAGGGAGCCAAGGAAGTTTCCGGCGCGATTTTTGCCTCCACGCTGACAACCATTTCCGTATTCCTGCCCATTGTGTTCACGGAAGGAATCTCAAGGCAGCTCTTTACGGATATGGGACTGACCATTGCCTACAGCCTGGTTGCAAGTCTCATCGTGGCACTGACGCTGGTTCCATCCATGGGGGCTACCCTTCTTAGAAAGACCAGTGAAAAGCCCCACAAGTGGTTCGACGGAACAACCCGTGCCTATGAGAAGGCGCTCGCAGTTGCCCTGAGATTTAAGCCTCTGGTGATTCTTTTCGCCGTGGGCATGCTGGGCATAAGCATCTTCGGTGTCACACGAATCGGTACAGCATTCATTCCTGAAGTGGATTCGCCTCAGATGTCTGCGACCTATGAAGCGCCGGACGGTCTTAAGACCAGTGAAGTCAATGCGCTGAACGATGAAGTGGTGGAGAAGATCCGATCCATCGAAGCGGTGGAGACTGTAGGCGTCATGCGTGGCGGCGGAGCAGGCTTCATGGGATTCGGCGGAGGCGGTGGCATGCAGAGTGCTGATGCAAGCACCTTCTATATTCTGCTGAAGGACGAAAGAGAGATGACCAATCGCGATGTGGAAAGAATGATTTATGAAGTGATGGAAGACATAGACGGTGAAATCAGTGTATCGGCATCGAATATGGATCTGTCTGCCCTTGGAGGCAGCGGGATAGCCGTGGAGATCAAGGGATTCGACCTGGACACCATAGCGGAGATCGCCAAGGATACGGCTGCTCTTCTGGAAGAAACGGAAGGAACCGATGAAGTCACAACAGGCCTTGAAGATGCAGGGGAAGAAATCCGGATCGAAGTGGACAAGGACAAAGCCATCGTGGAAGGACTCACCGTGGCTCAGGTATTTGCGGAAGTATCCGCCGCGCTCAGCGAGGAAATCACGGCAACGCAGCTTACGGAAATGGGCACCAGCTATCCGGTTGTGCTTCTGAAGCCCGGCATGGATGGTCTTTCAAGAGAAACCATCGGGGACCTTTCCATGGATGTGACCTTACGAGATGGAACAGAGAAAACCATCATTCTGAAAGATATCGCCGATATTTCCGTGACGGAAAGCGTCATGTCCATCGGAAGAATCAACTCCAGCAGGTACATGACGGTGTCCGCATCGATTGCGGACGGCTACAACATCGGACTTGTAAGCAGAGACTTCGAGGACAAGCTGAGCACCCTGGACGTGCCGGAAGGATATGTGGTGACACTGGAAGGAGAGAACGAAACCATCCAGGACACCATGGGAGACCTGATTCTCATGATTCTGCTGGCAGTTGTGTTCATCTATCTCATCATGGTGGCACAGTTCCAGAATCTTCTGTCCCCGTTCATTGTGCTCTTTACACTGCCACTGGCCTTTACCGGCGGATTCCTTCTGCTGTTCATCCTGGGGATGGAGCTATCGGTCATTGCGATGCTTGGATTCCTGGTGCTGGCCGGCGTTGTGGTCAACAACGGTATCGTGTTCGTGGATTATGTGAATCAGCTGAGAAACAGAGGATACAGCAAGCGGGAAGCGCTGCTGAAGGCGGGAACCACAAGGCTTCGTCCCATCGTCATGACGGCCTTGACTACAGTTCTTGCCATGACCACCCTTGCCATGGGCTATGGAAGCGGTGCGGAAATGATGCAGCCTATGGCCGTGGTTACGGTGGGTGGACTTACCTATGCCACTTTCCTGACCCTATTCATCGTGCCCGTTCTCTATGACATCCTGAACAGGGAAAAGAAAAGAGACGTGGAGGATGAGGACAGACCTGTTCTTAGAGAGGAGGAAACCCATGCATAATATGGAGAAGTATTCAGAGAAGCAGATCCAGATTTTTGAAGGGGTCATGACTCTTCTCAAAGAAGGAAGAAAGGTTCATGAAATGAAGGTGGCGGATATTGCTGAATCCTGCGGCATGGGCAAAAGTACAGTATATGAGTATTTCTCCAGCAAGGAGGAGATCATAAGAGAAGCACTGGGTTATCATATGAAGCAGAATTTCATGCAGCTTACGGAGTCAGTGTTCAAGGAAACGACGTTCAAGGGAATGGCGCGCAATGCGCTGGACTATCTGGAAAAGAGTCTGGAAGAGCGGTTCACCGGCATATTTCTCATGCTGCTCACGGAAAAGCATGAGAAGATGAAAACCGGATCCTATATGGATGAGACCATGCGTCTGAAAATGGAAAGCATCGTTCTCTATCAGATCGAGCGTGCCATGATCCGTGGAAAAGAGGAAGGTCAGATTGCAGAAGAAATGACGCTGGAGGATGTGAATATGACGACCTTCGGGTTCTTCATGGCCTATATCCATGAGCTCCTGAAGCTGAAGCTGACGGAGTGCAGAACGGAAAAACTCGAAATGAGTGAAGATGAGGTCAAGGCACAAATCAATGCCTTGAAGGACAGAACGCTGAAGCTCCTTCTGAAGGCCCTTGCCTGATGAAACGATATAGAAGAATATAATAAAACAGACCCATCATGAAATCAGTTGAAGTACTGATTCTGTGATGGGTTTTGGTGTTAAAATGAACAGGTGACGCGCAGAAAATAAGTAAGTGTGTGATGATTTATTTTTAGGAATCAGAATACAAAGAGAGTGCAGTCTCAGTAATTAACGCTGATCTGCACTCTCTCTATCATATATGGGAAACATGATATGCTGTATTAGTTTCTGGTTTCTCCTTCGATGGTGTAGTTCACATCGATGATAAACTCTGGAGTATCAGTGATGAAATCTCTGTACTTGCTGTCAGTGTATTGAGCAAGCCCTCCGATGTTGTAGATTTTGTCCATATCGTATCCGTTGGCTTCAAGTATGTTCATCATCATGGCAACTCTTCCTCCAGACTGACACATCAGGAAGATGGTCTTATCCTTAGGGAAGATGGTGTTTAGAATCGCTTCGGATGAAGTATAGACAGCTACAGGTTCTTCTAGAGCACCACCGTAGATCTGTACCATGCTTTCATCTGTATGAGCATTTTCATTCCAAATGTATGCAAAAAATGGGATGACTTCAAAATTTTTGAAGTGTTTCTTAGCATAGTCGTTGTAGTCTCTTAGATCGATGTATACTACATCATCTCTTCCCAGGTACTGATCCAGATTATCCTGATTGATGGCTGAAGCATCAATGGAGAAGTCTCCCTCAGTGCTACGTGGAGCAGGAAGCTCAACAGATACAGGTTCGTTGGCGGGTTCTTCAGCTGGAGCTGCAGGTGCAGCACAGGCGGTGAGAAGAACTGAAAGGGACAGAACTGCTATGAGTTTCTTTAACATTAATTTACCCTCCTAGATTTTAATTTTATTGGAAAAATTCGTCTGTAGCATGATAATCCATGACAGCATTTACAATTCTGATGATGTTATTGGCAGAAACGGATGACCCTGAGAAAGTATCTATTGTAAGATCTTCTCTTTCTTCACCTTCGCTGTATTGTGCTGCATCGATATCCCACATGGTGCTTAATGACTTAAGATAATCTGCGTTCTTTCCTACAAAGAATGGAATGTATTCACCCTTAAAAGTATCGTAGGTAACACCTGCTGGTGTAGGATTTGAATCTCCCCAGAATCCGCCCAGATAGTGCCCGGTGGAATCTTCGTCAAAGGATAGTGTTACGACTTCAGCGTCTTCGATGTTCTTGCTGCCTGGTAGGCTCAGTTCGATATAGGCTGTCTGCCAGTAGTTTACATCAGCAGATCTGCATGTGCAGGACAAGTAAGTCACCTGATATTTAATATAGTCTCTAGCGGTGTACTTGAAATTCACGAATGCGTAGAAAGGGGTCTCATTCTTTGGTCCGTCGATATGTGCATGTGGAATTACTTTCACTGCATTTCCGATGGATCCAGGTCCGAGGCCTGCACTGGTATTCAGGAACTCATTTACTTCTTCAAGAGTGACATCGCTTCCGGTTTCTGCAGGTTCTTCAGATTCTTCTGGTGCACTGCAGCCCATCAAACCTATAACGAGCATGGCGGACAATAATAGTAAAATTTTCTTTGTCATGTTTTACCTCCTTTTTTTAATTCATATCAAATTATGCCATGGAATTAACAATAATTCAATATATTATAAAGAAAATGATTATTAAATCACAATGAGTATTGCGTACGATGGTTGGAGATGAGGATGAATCTTGTTTAGCATTGATTATCAATGATTATCACAGATTTAAAATGCTGAAGTATTTCCAGTAAGTATATTAATTAAAACATTTAAGATATAAATATATAT
>RZYZ01000438.1 GCA_009930125.1 Clostridia bacterium
TGTCTTCTGTGGAGTATACTGTCATGTCGCTGATGGCGTCATAAATGGAGGATTTGTCAAGACGGTCTGCAACCACAACTGTTCTGGCTGTGTTGGCGTCTCCCCATTTACCTTTATGATTGTCCTGACCATTACTAGGTGCAAGATGCCATCCCTTATCCAGTGCCTGGGTATAATACTGATAACTTGGCCAGTATCCGGAACCGCCTACAGCCCCTTCTCCGTTTCCGACTTCAATCAGATTGATCTTTTCGTCTATGAGTTTATCATAGCGTCCGAAGTCTTCGAAAGTACCGAAAGTGGAACCTGGATGATTGAACTGGGAGAAGGTTCCTTCCTGCTCTTTCAGCAGATCATAGTAAGCCTGAAGCCCGGATCCGCCTTTGGCGTTGAGAACAGGATCGTTTCTGGAAACAAATCCGTTGGAGTTGAATGTATTGATATGTCCGTAGGATCCGCTCCATGTCATCTCGAATCCGTAGACTGCCAGGAAGTCTTCCGTGGTGTAACGGTCGAAATAGGATTTGTAGTATGCCCATTTGCTCATGGCTGCATTTTCACTGGAAACAAGTCCTGAGTTTTCATTGTCGAATGTTCCAAGATTTGCAGTGGAGTCAAAATAGTTGCTGTGGTCCGTCAGTGCAAGGAAATCGATCTGCTCTGCGTTACTTGCATAAGTCAGGGCCTGGTCCGGTGTACCGGAACCATCCGAGTAATTCGTATGGGAATGAAGCTGTCCGAAATAGAAGTTGTACAGTGGTTCTCCTATGTAGAAGCTCCACGCGTATTCATCGGAAGTCACTTCGTCTGCTCTTGTAATAAGAACACTGGCATTGACTTTTCCATCTTCCATGGCTTCAGCCACGGTGTAGGTTGCCATGCTGCCTTCAACGGTCATTTCCACAGGTTCATCCTCATTCAGTGTCAGCATCACCACGGGATCTGTTCCCGCATTTTCAAATTCCACTGTAATGACTGGTTTCTTGTCTTCTCCAGTAGCCGCATTGGCTGATGGAGTAACAGAGAGAATCTGTGGTTTGTCTTCCACTGCGATCTCTGCTGTTTCGACTGTCTTGTTTTCGTTGACGTCCACAGCCGTGAAGATAACCTTCACTAGAGCTGTGTCTATCAGATCTGTTCCAGGAATCACTGCCTGGTATTTTCCGGTTGTTTCGTTCTTGACCATTGTGATTGGATCTTTTGATGTCCCATTGATTTCATAGACCATTTCTACGGTTTTAACGCCTACGTTGTCCATGACATCGATGGCTACGCTGTAGTCCTTCAGCGCTTTGGCTGGAAGGAACGTAGGCAGGGAGATTACAGGTCCATCTGTGTCGTTGGAAACCACGT
>RZYZ01000439.1 GCA_009930125.1 Clostridia bacterium
CCCCATAAGGAAACACTGGCCACTTCCGATGAGATTTTGAATATGGTCACAGGACCTCCGAAATCGTTCAGACTTGCGCGACCTGTAAACAGGATCTTCAGTGAAAACAGGGTCTGTGTGATCAGGGATCTTGCCTGATTGACACTTTCTCCGACAGATTCGAAAAACCCGGGATTCTCCACTGATTCAGGGACAAATCCTACCAATGGTCGACCTTCCGAATCCATGGGTGTTATCTTCTTGACGACGGTTCCTTCCTCTGTTTCAAGCTCCAGGGTCACTTCGTTGAACCCGTTGTAGGCGATATAGGTCGAGACATCCTGGAAGGTGTAGGCTTTCTCCTCATTGACGCGCACAATCCGGTCACCCGCAGTGATGCCTGCAGCCTCAGCCGGAGAATCCGGCAGAACCTCGCCTACAACATTGCTGCTGTATCCGTTGAAGAGAACCACCACGAAAAGCACGCCAAGGGCCATGATGACATTCATGATCGGCCCTGCAGCGATGATACTGATCTTCCTCAGGGGGCTCTTGGAGAAGAAGGAGCCTTCTCCTGCTTCATCTTCTGTTTCCCCATACATTTTGACCGAGCCACCGATAGGCAGAGCTTTCAGCGAATAGAGCGTGTTTTTGCCCTGCTTCTTCCAGATTCTGGGACCCATGCCCACTGAAAACTCTTCCACAGTGACGCCATTTGCTCTTGCCATGATAAAATGTCCGAATTCGTGCCCGAGAACCAGCAGTCCAAAGGCAAATATTGATAATAATAGATACATTTTACACCTCTCTAAACTTTCTTCTTACATATTCCCTGACCTCGATATCTGTTTCCAGTACCTTGTCAAGGCTGATTTCACCTAAATTCCTGTAGCGCTCCATGGCTTCTTCCACAACTTCCGCTATTTCAGAATACCGGATTTTATCTTTCAGAAACAGCTCCACCGCCTCCTCATTGGCACTGTTCATGACCGCAGTCTGAAGACCCCCTCTTCTGCCGGCGATATAGGCCAGCTCAAGGGCTCTGAAAGTCTCCTTGTCCGGTGGCATGAAGTGAAGCGACTGAATCTCAAGCAGATTCAGCTCATCAGCTACAGCTTCATGACGATTCGGGTAATTCAGTGCATACTGAATAGGCAGGCGCATATCCGGTGCACCCAGCTGAGCGATCACGCTGTTGTCACAGAACTGAACCATCGAATGAACGATGCTTTCCGGATGTACGTAGACTTCTATATTATCATAGTTCACATCAAAGAGCCATCTGGCTTCAATGACCTCCAGCCCTTTGTTCATCATGGTGGATGAATCGATGGTGATTTTCGCGCCCATGACCCAGTTGGGATGCTTCA
>RZYZ01000440.1 GCA_009930125.1 Clostridia bacterium
CTGCCGACACCGAAACCCGACAGAAAGCCGAAACCAAACTCAACAACATGATTGAGAAGAAGCTTATCGACACCAAGGCGAAACGTGAAACGGCTGAAAGGCTGAATAAGCAGATTGTCGAGTTGGGTGGAAAGGACAGAAGCGAGGAATTTAAGAAGGTTGAAATGCCAAAGGTGAAGAGAGCCGAACCGAAGGTGGAAGAGCGAAAAAACACAGTCACCCTTCCAGGCGACACGATAAGAAGGCTGAATGATAACAGCATGTTCAATAGAGGAAACTCGATTCAGAGCGATGCGAATACGCAGCTGAACGAATTTGAGCGAAAGTTTGGGAACCTCAAGGACCTGAACGCTGAACAGACGGAATATCTGGAAGAAAGAAGAGCCGAGTATGAAAAGATGGTTCGCGATCTGTACTCACAGTACGCAGACAAGGAAAGCAGGCATGTATCATGGGCAGTCACTGGAAGAGCCAATTATCCGGCAGCTAAAATGAATAAGGTCATGGAACAGAACATCAGGTTTTCGGAGGAAATGTCCGAGAAGTTCAATAGGTTCATGGACAATACCACAAAGAAGCTCAAGACGCTTATGTCGGATGAAGATCAGATACAGAGGTTCAAAGAAGGAAAATGGACATCTGGTGAGTCGATTGATGCCGCTGACCCTTTGGCTATCCAGAAATACGAAGCCAAGCTTGAGTATCTCAAGGGAAACCAGGAGAAAATGAAAGCGGCAAACAGAGAAGCGAAGAAATCAGGCAAGGATAGAGCATATCCTCCTTATGCGCTTACAAACAATAACGCGAATATCAGGAGCACCGAGCAGATGTTGAACAAGCTGAAGGCTAGGGCTGACAGAGGAGCCGTGGAAGATGGGTCTGTATTCGGAGGCGGACACGTAGTATTCAATAACGAGGCTGACAGATTGCAGATATTCTTTGACGGAAAACCTTCCGAGGAGATCAGGGGCATCCTAAAGAAGAATGGTTTCAGATATTCACCTAAGAACAATGACGCATGGCAGAGACAGCTGACTAATAACGCAAGATATACGCTGAAGAGAATACTCCCACAAATCAGTACAGAACCACTGGACGCTTCCGGAAATATCATCAAGAAAGCCGAACCCGAAACCATAACCGTGAAGGGCAACGACATTGAAACGAACAACATGGGCATCATGGATTCTGACGGTGAAAGTGACGTTCTTTACCCAGGTGAAGGCGACAGAGTGTTCAAGACGAGCCAGACAAAGAAAACGCTCATGGAAAGTGACAAAGTAGACCAAGTGATGAAGGATAGAGTTATCGCTGACGACCCAATGCTTTACGAGAAAATGAGT
>RZYZ01000441.1 GCA_009930125.1 Clostridia bacterium
CTGAAATGAAGACCATGGCTGCGCCTAAAGAAGCGCCTTTAGAGGTGGAAGTGCAGACGGTGGAAGAGCTTCCCGAAGAGAAGAAGCTGCCGGAGCTGGACCTTACCTCTTTTGACTGTGATTTCATCTGGGGAGAAGACTGTGACTGCGAGGGTGGCCCGGCAAGATGGAGCGGCATTGAAAAAATTCTTGGCATGCATATCCGATTTCTGCCAAAGCATGAGGTGCAGTGCATCACCGTGGAAAAAATCTGGCAGGATGGCGGTTCCAGATACAGACCATGCGCCGTCATGGTGGATCTCTATGCCAATGGCATTAAAGTAGCTGTACTGCCCATCATGTCCAATGGAACGGATCACTGGAAGATAAAAATTCTGGTGCCCAAGACAGTCCTGGGCAAGGAGATCAGCTATACAGTGAAGGAAGTTGCGCATCCGGATCTCATGCACTACAGTACGACGATATCCGGACTGAAAATCACCAATACTCTGTTGAGGGATATTGAAGTGGAGAAACTCTGGAAAGAGGATCATGAGTCGGTGAGACCGGATTCTGTCAGCTATTGGCTCATGAGAGGAGATGCTCCTGTTGGTGGAGAAAGAACCCTTTCCAGCGCAGACGGCTGGAAGGATGTCATTTATGACGTGCCGGCCTATGATGAATATGGAGAAATAGACTACAGCATCAAGGAAGCTGCTGTAGCAGGTTATGACACGGAAGTGACCGAAGAATGCCTCACCATGGAGGCTGCCGACAAGCAGTGTGGCTGTGAAGATCCTTGTCCGGACTTCACCATCATCAATACCTTCACCAATGAAAAAGAGATCACACTCATGAAGAAATGGGTCGATGATGATCCTGAAGACAGACCGGAAGAGCTGACCTTCATTCTGGACAAGAGTGATGGAACCTTCCTTGAAATTCCTGTGACATCCGTAATGGGATGGGAGAAGGAAGTCACCGTGGAAATGGTGGATGAAAACTGGGTTCCATTTGACTATGCTGTGGATGAGAAAGAAGTTCCTGAAGGATATGAGAAATTCATCGAGGGATTCACCATCACAAACAGCAGGATGGATGAAGAGACCATTCTCATTCAGGGAGAAAAGACCTGGATGGATGATGGAACAGGCAGACCGGAATTCATCATGGTGAATCTTCTGGCCGATGGCGTGGTTCTAAGCACAATGAAAGTCATGCCGGATGAAGAAGGCAACTGGTACTATGATTTCGGAAAGCTTCCTATGTATGATGAGGAAATGGAGGAAATCGACTATACCGTTTCAGAAGAGGCTGTGGAAGGATACGAGATGGTTCCTTCCGAAGGCTATAATC
>RZYZ01000114.1 GCA_009930125.1 Clostridia bacterium
GCAAAATACACCACATCATCAAAGGTGTTGCACCATTCATCCGCAACCAGCTCCACCTTGATGTCACGATCATCCAGCATCTTTGTCAGGTCTCTTAAGGCTTCCATCTGCTTCGTTCTTTCGCCCACATCCATAGGTCCTTCGATTCTGAGAAGGAAAGGCTTCGCCGCTTCCTCCAGTGTCTTCAGATAATCCGCCATCTTTTCAAGATCCTGATGGAAGATTCTTCCGATGGTGCCATAGACATCGATGTGGAAGATCGGATCATAGGATTCCTCACTTCTGTACTGAAGCACACGGTCTCTCATCCACTTGACGTAATTCAGAAGGATCTCCCCGTTTTCGCCCAGCTTCTCTTTGACGTTGTTGATCAGCGCATGAGGCATCACATCGGTGCCCTTGATAATCATCTTGTCCACATTGGTGTATCTGTCGTCTCCGCTCTGCGCGAAGATCGGCACACGCTGAAGCGTAACGCCTGTTCCGTATTCCTTCTTCACCACTTCCGCCATGGTCATGCGGTTGGACTTTGCTGCAGCATCCAGAAGGGCCTGGGTGACGCCATACCGGATGGCGGTATGCAGTCTTCTGTTTTCATAGACCAGGCTGTCGATCTCTTCTGCCAGATGCTTGAATGTGGATGCATCCTTTCCGATGAGATGCTTTCTTGCCACATCTTCAATGACAGGAATGAATTCCTTGGCGATGAAAAGAGGGTCTCTTCCACCTGCACCGGAGTACTGCACGGCAGCGCAGTCTCCATGAGCGATTTCTCCGTTTTCCAGAATCAGCATGACGGAGATGCTTTCTCCTGGCAGACGAATGGCATCGAATCCTTCCGTCTCCGGCTCTCCCACATACATGAATCCGTCATGACCTGCACCATTGACTATGGCACGCTGGTCGTCGAAATAAAACCCTGTTCTACCTTCTGAACACACTATATCTACAATTTTCATTATTTCTTTTCCTCCGGTCTGCCGATGAGGTTTCCTTTACCCACAGCAAAAATATCGTCTACAGTCATCTGGAATGTCACATCTCTTTTTTCGAACTGTCCTCTTTCCACAAGCTTCGCCTTGTTGAAATCGATGATGTCCTGGGTGAAAGGGATGTTCCCCGTCATCAGGTATCTCACGGCACCTGAATTGTCTCTGGCCGGCATCATCTTGCCTGCATTGTACTTGGATGGTGCAAAGGGAATGTCCACAATGCCAAGCTTGAAGGCTTCCACCGTTCCACGGGCAAAGTCTCCTTTTCCTACTTCATAGACACTTTCCAGCATGCATCTGGTTTCTGCCTTGATGATGTTGATCTCTGTCTGAAGCTCCGGACTCATAGGCATTCTCTGGCCTTTGAGCATATTCAGCGTCATGACGGTGTCCCTGATGCCCTGGGCATTGGCTTCCATGGTAGGAATACCGATGGCTTCATGGGGAGTCTTCACGATGACCTTGGTGGCTCCCGCCATGGCTGCTGTGGCAGCACCCACGGAAATGACGCCGAAGGCCTTGGCTTCATCCGCCGGGAATCCGCCCATCCACTGATGGAATACCGTGGTGACGAAGACATCATTGTAGCTGAACTTCTTCAGGTACTCTTCGGTCTGCTCCTCCAGTGCACGGATGGCTGCAATGTCCTGCACCATGTTTCCGCACTGACCATAGCCCACGGTGACATTCTTCACGCCCTGCTCTGCTGCTAGAAGCGCTTCCAGAATGGCCACTGTATTGGAAATGGATGGTGGTACGAGGGTTCCTGTCAGGGGACCGAAGGGTTCACGGTTCAGCTCGATGCCCTGCTCTTCATACCATCCTGTGAGTCTGTCGCAGTACTGCCAGTCTCTGATGGTTTTCTCCATGGATACGCTCTTGGCGTAAGGAATGTTATAGCTGATTCCGCCTCCTTCATTGGATGTCCAGCCGGAGGCGGTGATGATTTCACTTAAAAGACGGGCATCTGGGGTGCCGTGTCTTGCCTGAATGGGATTCTTGATGGACTCATAGACTTCTCTGCATCCCTTGACGCCATGATTCACCGCAGGAAATCCGTTCAAGAGGGAGCGTCCTGCTTTCAGAGATTCATCTATACCGATCTGACATTCGTTGTACCGGTTCTGTCTGGTATAGGAGTCGATGGTGGATGGAAGAAGATCCGCTCCGCCTTCGTCTTCCAGATAGTTAAGAAGCTTGATGTGCTCGCTGATGAGCGCAACGCCCGCTCTAGGCTGAGCAAGGGTGACCCCTTCCTCTTTGGCCTTCCTGAGCTTCTTGGCAAAGTTCTTTTCATCGGGCACCTTCTTCAGATACTCCACTGCTTCCTGAAGATCCACTTCACTGCCTGTAGGCCAGTGGGTGAGCACCTCTTTTCTGATTCCAAAAAATTCGTCTTCGGTGAGTTTTTTGTTTTTTAAGTCCATTTTATTCTCCTAACATTCCACAATATATTTCTTGAGCATTCTTAACGCTTTTTCTTCATCCACCATGGCCAGAAGACCTAAGGCGGACAGGACATACTTTTCATCCAGAAGATACTTCGGATGTCTTGGCTTCAAAGATTCCAGGTCCTCTTCATGGAAAAGTCCCGCTTTCAGGATATCCTTGGGATTCTTGGAATTCACAATGACGCCCCCGGTCCCCACCAGGTAGGGAAGCTCCATGAGATCCTTTCCTTCCTGGGAATACATCATTCCCAAGGGGGAGTAGACCTGGGTCACCGTCCCTGCATGTCTTTTCATGGAGATGTCCACGCAGATTTTCGCCATGACCTCGTCAAAGGCGATATCTTCCTCCTTTGTTGGTACAAAATCCGTATGCCGGCTTCGATAGTCAAATTCCTTCCCCACATCGATGTCCGACAGGTTCTTTAGCTGGTGTCTTCTCAGGTATCTTTTTCCTGCGGCCTCATACAGAGACAGCGCAGAATATCGCATCCCGAGATCCCCTTCCACTGTCCTCTTGGCTACGGGCTCCTCCAGTCCTCTTAAGATGACGGAGGGCTTGCTGGGTGCCCCCTCACAGATGGTATGCACATCCGTGGTGGCTCCTCCGATGTCGATGACGGCGAGATCCCCTATCCCGTCTTCATCCCTGGTGCCTTCACTGAGCACTTCAGCCGCTTTCAGCACCGCAGCCGGTGTCGGCATGAGAATGCCGCTGATGAATTCCTTCACATGGGACATGCCTCTGGCCTTCACGATGTTCTCCATGAAGATCGTGCGGATGGTTTCTCTTGCCGGCTCCACATTGATGTTGTTGAGGCTCGGCATGACGTTCTCCGTAATATGGTAGTTCATGTGTCCCTCAAAGATGTCGATGATCTCATCATTTACGCTCTTGTTTCCGGCAACCACGATGGGCACTTTGATTTCCCCGTCTCTGAGCATCCTTGCATTATGCAGAATCACATCCGTGTTTCCACCATTGGTTCCTCCTGCAAGGAGGATCATATCCGCCCTGGATTCTCTGATCTTCTGCACTTCACTTTTATTCATCTTGAAGCTGAAGACATCGGTGACCCTCGCTCCGGCACCTAGTGCCGCTCTTTTGGCCGCCTCCATGGTCAGTTCCGGAACCAGTCCTATGGCCACAATTTTTAACCCGCCTGCAGCAGATGAGCAGGCGAGTTTTTTTGTGAATTCTATTCCATTATCCAGTCTGGTCACAAGGTCCTCATAGGCCTTTCTGTAACCATCCATTACGTCTGTTTCCACTGTTGTATATGATTTTGCTGTAGCAAGAATAACATCTTCCTCTGCACTTACTGCTGTCAGTTTTGTATACGTGCTCCCAAAATCAATAAATAGAAATGCTTCCATCATTCTTATGCTCCAATTGCCGCCTCAAGTAAACCCAGGTCTTCCTGAAGATCGTTTAATGCTGTCTCTACAGATGTTCCGGGTGGATAAACCCTGTCGAATCCCATCTGGATGAATCTCTTCTTCACTTCACTGAAATCCTGTTTTCCTACAACGATGTTCCCGCCGACATATAATTTAATGCCTCCAAGACCCGCTTCGTCGCATTTTTCTCTCATGCCTCTGCAGTCAATTTCGCCGTGTCCGTAAAGAGAAGATACCATGATCACTTCTGCATTGGTTTCAATGGCTGCGTTGATGAAATCTTCCTGTGGAGAAAGAACACCAATATTGACCACATTATATCCTGCTTCAGTCAGTGAATAATCCAGGATCTTGTTTCCTACTGCATGACAGTCAGCACCTATGACGCCTAGAACGATAGTTTTTTTACTCATGTGTTTTGTACACTCCTTATAAGTGAATGATTATTATAATTACCATGTAGTCGGTTAAAACGATTTCCACTTTCATCCTGCATACGTTTCCTGCAAGAATTCCGCTTCTTTCATCCCTTCTATACCCTAATAATAGCACAACTTTTTCAGGAATCAACCCCTTCAGAAAATCCGAAAACCCTTGAAAACACTAGGATTCCATAATCATACATCCAATTGGAAGCCATCAGAATTCCACACCTGCTCCATATGAATCTTTACTATCCAGAACTTTCATTTTATGTTCTTAATGATGGAAATCTTGCATTAAACGTTATCATTCTGCAACTCAAACCGCCAACTTATGCAGAGCCCATGTTATAATTATTCGATTATATTCCACTTTTATGCATAAAAATTCACGATAATTTTTAAAAAATATTTTTCCATCTTTGTACTTCTTAATAAAGTCTTAACACATAGACTCCGTGAAAGGATACGAATCCGAAGGCCTCTATGCTATGATGAAATTAACATGTAAGAGAAACCTGCAGTCCGCTGCAGGATCAGGAGGGAGCAGTTCATGAAACAGATCAATATTCAGGATATCCATGGATTTCATATCGGAAACAGCGAAGATCCCGACAAAGGAACCGGCGTAACCGTCATTCTTTCTGAAGAAGGTTCCACCCCAGGGGTCGCAGTGAGGGGCGGCGCACCCGGTACAAGAGAAACGGATCTCATCCGCTCGGAAGAGATGATCGAGAACATCCACGCTGTGGTCCTGGCGGGCGGTAGCGCCTTCGGACTGGATGCCGCTTCGGGCGTCATGGCCTATCTCGAAGAGAAGGACATCGGTTTTGACACGGGATTTTCAAAAGTTCCCATCGTCCCTGCAGCAGTTCTCTTTGATCTTGGCTATAAGGACCCGAAAAGACGACCCGATAAGGACATGGGCTATGATGCGTGCAAAAATGCAGAGGACAGTAATTACCGGAATGGCTCTCATGGGGCCGGAACCGGAGCCACCGTGGGTAAGATACTGGGACCAGGAAGTGCCATGAAATCAGGAATCGGGTCCTACGCTGTGGAGATCGGACCTGTGAGAATCGGAGCAGTGGTGGCCGTCAATGCCTTCGGTACCATTTATGAGGGGGAGAAGCCCCTGGCTGGACCTCATAGAGACGGGGAGATCCTGAGCACGGAGGATTTCATGGTCCAGGGCATGGAAGCATCCTTTAAAGGAAACACCACCATCGGGTGCATCCTGACAAACGCTTCGCTTTCCAAAAGCCAGGCGAACAAGCTGGCATCCATGAGTCATGACGGATATGCCAGAGCCATCCGGCCTGTGCATACCATGGTGGATGGAGATACCATCTTCGTCATGGCCTCGGGAAAGGAGGAGGCGGATTTCAATCTTCTCTCCACCCTTGCCTCCATGGTCATGGAAAAAGCCATCCACGCTGCGGTGAAAAGCGCCACCTGCGATACCCTGAAAACATACAGTGATTTCCAGAAGCCGCTGTGACACTGCGACTATGCCCGAAAAGATGTTGAAAGCACAGAAATGCCTGAGGCGTTTCTGTGCTTTCTTTATCGTTCCCTTATCTTCAGCAGTTTTCGCAGGCTTCCACAATGGTGTCCGTAATGTTCTTGGCATGGTCCCCTACTCTTTCCAGATTGGAGATGACATCGAGAAAAATGATGCTGGATAAAGCGGAGCATTGTTCCGCCTGCAGTCTTTTGATATGGGTATATCTGTATTCCTTCTGAAGGAAATCAATTTGCCTTTCCGTCTCGATGATGGAGCAGGCCAGTTCTCTGTCTCGGGTCTCATAGCTTCTGATGGCCGTATGCAGCGCCAGGTCTGTGAGGGCATAGATGATGTTCAGCTCTTCTTTTCCTTCTTCTGTGATTTCCACAGCATTTCTGTTTCTTTCCACAGCCAGCTCCAGAATGTTTTCCGCATGGTCTCCGATACGTTCTATATCATTAAGTACATGATAAGTATGTCCGATCCTTTTGAACTCCTCCACCGCCTGTTCATTGGCGGACAGCTCCACCAGAAAGTCCATGATGACCAGGGTGACCTCATCGATCTTCTTCTCATTCTCCGTGATCAGATCAAATTTCGACACATCATTATGAAGATAAGCCTCTATGGCGAGCTTCACATTGAGTTTCGCAAGCTGGGCCAGTTTCACCGTTTCCAGTACCACCTGCCCTTCTGCGATGCTTGGTGTCTGCAGTAGTCTGCGGTCCAGAATCTGATTTTCAATTTCATACTCTTCTCCCACAATCACATTGGCCATTCTGATCAGCG
>RZYZ01000442.1 GCA_009930125.1 Clostridia bacterium
CGATTCAGGACCTCTCTCTTGGGAACCCAATACCTCGGAGTAACCTCATAATCAGGATTCATCTTCTCTTCCAAGGTCACATCCCTGACAGTCCCATCTGGCTCATACGTCGCCCACCGGTGATCATATTGATGCAGCATCTTGGCTTCATAGAGTGGATAGCTATCAGCTTCGGGGGAATCCAAGAAGAGTGAAGAATCGTTTGACATATGAAACATTGTCGAGAACTTTACACCCCATGGATTACCTTCATCACCCTTTGATTCATCGATCAATACAGGAACTCTTCGATAGATCTTCTTCGCTAGCTCAGCGTCCATCTTACTTCTAAAGATGGGAAGCGTATGAGTATTGGGATTGATCAGATGAAAGTCTTCTGCTGTCAACTCAAAGTGACGTCTATCATCTTCAAGCTCTTGGATAGAGTGAAGGAAACAAGCAAAATCAGCAGAAGGAGATGAGCCTAGTGTAAGGAGGCTGAATTTTTGTCTACTATCAACAGCAGGGAATACCTTGTCTCGATTTTCAATATCATATAATGAAACAAGTTGCTTATTCTCAACTAAATAAGAAAAGGCTCTTTTCGTTTAATAAAGTGAATTAGATTTACAGGTCCAAGAATCTCGGCTATACTGAAAGCATGACAGACAAGGAAAAAGAGCAGAAGGCTTTGGAAATCTACCAGCAATTGGTCAACACCCTTGAGGATGTGTCCGAGAAGGCCGAGATCATGAACATCGTGAATACCCTGATAGAGGAGAGCGGTCTTTCTCCAGCTGGGGAGCCCAAGACAAAGCTCAAGACATCAAGAAGGAAGCCTGCATCACAATCCATTGCCCTGGTCTGCCCGAAATGCGGCTCAGAACATGTGGGCAAGAACGGATCTGCTCACGGCAAGAGCAGGTTCCTCTGCAAGGATTGCGGGGCCTTTTTCGGTCCCACCTCGGGCAAGCTGACCGCGGGCACATACTCTTCACAGCAATCCTGGGATGTCTTTCTGGAAGGCATGCTCTGCGATGATTCCCTGCCCATGCTGTCTGAGAAATGCAACATATCGCTGTCCACAGCCCATTCCTGGAGAATGAAACTGTTCAGCCAGGTGTCGAACTCAGTAGAGGGAAGGATCCTCAAGGGAGTGATCCAGGAGGATGAGTTCTATCTTCCCTCGAGCTTCAAGGGGAACTGGAAAGGGGCCGCCAATCTCGGCATAGAGAAGGATTATTCGGATGTCGTGCCTGATTACCGCAAGTACGGCTTCAGGAACCACCCGCATGAGCGGGGTTCCCAGGACCGCAAGCGGGGCCTGAGCAGGGACAAGGTATGTATCGC
>RZYZ01000443.1 GCA_009930125.1 Clostridia bacterium
GCTCGACACTATGTCCCTTGATGATTTTCTGGCATCCCATGCTGAGGCTGAAGAGATACGGCTCTCCATCCACAGCACCGATGAGGGGGAACTCTATTTTCTTCCTGTCACCGAGTAGCGTTGGGAAAACTTCTAGTTGAGAACCAACAAAAAATCCCGTACAGTATGAGTAAGGAATGAAACCAGTGAAATATGTGAATCATGCAATCCGAGCAGCTCTTCTGCTCGCTGTTTTATTTGTAGCTTCCGGGTGCACCGTCACCGAGGCTCTGACTTTTACCAATACACCGTCACATGCATCTGCATTCGACTTTACCGTTGAGGATTTCTTCATCGCGGTCCTTCAGGATTTCAGTGAGTTTGTTCCCCCTGAAGGTGATCAATCCCTGATGGACAAGGCCATTGCCGATTTCGAGCGGGCTCTCGATTACAGCCCGACCACGGACAACGTCAGGATGACCAAACTCAATGACAATGCATACCAAGGAACTTTCACGTTCAGGAACCTGCAACAGCTGTTCAGTGACCTGGGAGCGGGAAGCAATCAGAGTTTGTTGAAGATGGAGAAGAACAGCATGTCATTCTTCCTCTCCATGGATAACTACGACCAGCTTGTTCCTGTCATTCCTTTTTTGGCGGATGAGAATTTTGAAGCGTTCGGCCCGGTATACAACCAAGGGCTCAGTGAAGCAGACTATCTGGAAATGATCAGCTTCATGCTCGGAGAGGAGGGGCCACCCGCAATCGAGCAATCTTTCATCACCATGAGGGTTGAAACGCCCACGCCCATTACCGGCTATACCAACGGCAGGAAAATCTCCAATACCCTCTATGAGTTCAGCTTCCCTCTTATCGACTTCCTTCTGCTGGAAAGTCCCATCACCTTCTCTGTCAGCTGGAAATAAGGCAGACAACCCACAAAATGTCAGAAAGGCAGCAGAAACCTGCTGCCTTTCATATTTTCCCTTGGTTGGAACGATTATACATTGAAGCGGAAATGCATGATGTCACCGTCCTGCACCACGTACTCCTTGCCTTCCATCCTGAGTTTTCCTGCTTCCTTTACCTTCTGTTCGGTCTTGTACAGAAAAAGGTCTTCACAATTGAACACCTCTGCCTTGATGAAGCCCTTTTCGAAGTCAGAATGGATGACACCGGCGGCCTGGGGGGCCTTGTAGCCTGCATGGAATGTCCACGCACGGTCTTCATCAGAGCCGGCAGTAAAGAAGGTACGCATTCCCAGCGTATGGTAGGCACTGCGGATGAGCTGGTTCAACCCGGATTCCTTCAACCCCACCGCCTCAAGAAACTCGCGCTTCTCTTC
>RZYZ01000115.1 GCA_009930125.1 Clostridia bacterium
CAGAAAGGATCTGAAGCTATCTGATAGAACCTACAGATGCGATGCGTGCGGCTTCGTCATAGACAGGGACAGGAACGCCAGCATCAATCTTCTGAATGCTAAAGTCTACACAGTAGCACTGTAACGCTATTGTAGATGTGTACCGATGGCTAGTCGGGAATTTACGACTGTGGACTGTACAAGAACTTGTGAGTAGCAGTTCAGGACACTGAGGCGAAAGCATACAGGAAGAAGCAGTAAAAGTCTCGATATGGATAGATTTGTCCATATTTTGAGTAGCAGGTATGAAATAATGCGTAATAGAACATCCTACTATATCGGTCTCATCCTGATCATCATCGGCGGCGCCGCCTTATACAATGCCGTTTTTCTGGACAATCTTTTTTCCATGAGAAACATGTGGCCGCTGTTCATTCTGCTGCCGGGGCTCTTTCTGGAAATCGACTATTTCACAAACTACAGAAGGCGTGATGCCGGCGTGCTCATTCCCGGCGGACTGCTTACCCTCATCGGTACCTACTTTCTCATCAGACAGTTCCTGCCCATCATGGACAGCTTATCCGGCCCCATCTTCATGGTGATTCTGGGACTGGCCCTTCTTCAGTATTATGTGGCCAAGCCCAAAGACCGGGGACTGCTGGTCATTTCACTGGCACTGATCCTCATCGGTGCATTCATCGGATATGGCAGATATCTGGGTGAATTCCCCTACTGGCTGAACTTTGATACGGTTCGTGCCCTGGCTATTCTTCTCTTTGGTGTCTACCTGGTATTTAGGACCACTGGAAGAGATAGAAAACCCGATTCCACCTACAGACCTAAGGAGACTTACAGAAAAGAGGCTTCCGTCAGTAAAGACGAAGTGATCTATGATCGCGACAAGGCTCCGGGAGAAGAAAAGAAACCTGAATAATTCAGAGAAGCGAAACGGCAGATGGTTCATCCCATCTGCCGTTTTTCATTGACTTTATTTACTGCTATTCTTCGTCTTTCCAGGAAACCTCATCGATGATGATGCCTTCCACCTTGTCTTCTTCCTTGTAGAACTGATCCGCATCTCCATAGATCTTCGTTTCTCTGGTGATGACGGAATCCGCTTTTTCTTTCATGGTTTCCTTGAATTTCTGTGCGCTTTCCTTCAGATCGTTCACAGCATCCTCGGCTTTGCCCTTCAGATCTTTCAGATCCTCTTCCTGAAGCCTGACATGGACTTTGGTGATGTTCTCATCCAGGAATCTCTCCACATTCTTTCCTGTATCAGCCCCCACTTCTCTCATGGTCTTGATGCTTTTGTAGGCAAGCGGTTCGTTGCCAAGCTTCAGCGCAAGAAGTCCGAAGGCTTCTCCTGAAACACTCATGACATCATTTGTGAGCTTTCCCACATTTTTTGCCAGATCCTCGATTTTCTTCTTCTTATTGTCTTCCATAATTTTCCCCTCCCATCTCTAGAAACTGTTCTTAGGAATAATGAATTTCACCTTCGCATCTTCCAGTCTGAAATGCGCTTCCCGCCTGGCTTCCAGTTCTCCGTCGATATTGAGAAATACCGGCTCGTCACTGTAAAGATCAATGGTCTTTGCACGCATAAGGGTCACTTCCTCCAGGTCCATGTGCTTTCCAGGCACTGCTTTAGGAAGAAACTTTATGATCTTTGCTCGGGTGATGTCTCTTACCAGAATCACATCCAAAAGTCCGTCTCTGAAGTCGGCATCCGGTGCGATCTTGATCCCACCACCATAGTATTTTCCGTTGGCGATGGCCACCATGAACGCCTCGGTCTGAATCTCCTTCTGGTCCACCACCATTCTCAGGTTCAGATTCCTGAAATCCTTCGCTGTATCGAGAACCGATGCCAGGTAGGCGAACTTTTTGGGAAGATAGCTCTTGCTTTTGAATTTCTCCACATTGTTGACCACCGATGCATCAAATCCCATGGAAGCGATATTGATGAAATATCTGCCGTCCACGGAAGCCACATCGATTTCCTCTTCTGTCCCCAGTACCGTATTCATGAGGATTCTTCTGCGATCGAATTTCGTCACGATGCTTTTCACAAAATCATTGCCGGAACCTCCTGGGATGCATCCCAAAGACGAATCCGAACCGATCATGCCGTTTAAGACCTCATTAAGGGTTCCATCTCCGCCCACCGCATAGATGCGATAGGTGTCCATGGACGAATACTTTCTGGCGATCTCCGTGGCATGCCCCTCTTCTTTTGTATAGACAATCTCATAGGAGATATCCTGATATTTCAGTTTCAGTTCATTGAACAGCTTATGGATGGTATTGGTCATTTTCAGAGCAATACCATTGCCAGCCACTGGATTAACGATAAATAAATGCTTTACTGCACCCATACTCTACCTCTACATTTCACTATCATAATTTCTTTGTCAAATCTTATCAAATCCATTGTATCCTAAATAATCCGTTTTGTTAATTTATTATTCGCACCTTAAGAAAAAATTCATCAGAAGCCATCCTGTTTCGTATAGCATTCTCCCCTTTCCGCTTCTGAAGCGGAAAAGGCATTCTGATGGGGACAGTTGAGAGAATTAAGACAGCCTGCAGAAAAGAGGCTTCTTCTCTGCAGGCTGTTAGTCTACTTCATCATTTTCTGTTCTGCACGAAGATGATTTTTCTTCCCTGTGCACGGACCACATCGGTCCATCTCTGGACGAATTCTCCTCTTGCCCATTCCGCCATGATGATGTCTTCCTCTTCCTTGATTTCGATGATCTGCAGAGGTTCCTCTGCGATCTCATTCACACCGATGATGCTATACATCATGAGATACCTGGGGGTTCTCACCAGAAGGAAGCTGTTCCCGGGTGCGTTGAATGCATCAATGGCCTGGGGCACACGCTCCTTGACACTGACCCAGGGTACAGTGAGATCATCATAGGTTACGATGTCCTTTACGGGTTTCAGCGCGATGGGTACTTTGTAGACCTCTTCCTCATCGTTCTCATTCATGGCCAGGAGCCTGGATTCCATCATCCAGTACCCATGGTGTCTCTTCAGGATGAAGCTGGTGAACAGGTTCTCCTTGCTCACGGAGTCTTTCTCAAGCGCTTCTTCTCTTTCTATGACCTGATCTGCAGAACGGATGAATGCGGTTACCCCATCCTTCGGATCCAGATCGTTGATATTTGCCGGCCTGTAATTGTTGTAGTTGTCCACGGAAATGGTCATGGCCTTAGGCATGCTTTCATTTTCTGAACTCTCTCCCTCTGTGGCCACGATGCTCACATAGTTGTTGCCCACAAACTCCACTTCCATGAAGGTGCTTGGATAATTGTAGTTCATTTTTTCTTTTATATTGCTGGGGGTTCCGGTGATGGCATAGATATTCAGTCTTTCCTTCTCCAGGCCCTCCACTTCATCCCGCTTCACTTCGAGCTTCCAGAATTCCTTCCTTGGAAAAAGGATGTCATCCACTTCATAGACCTCCTGGATTTCCCCGTCGTTGGTGATCCAGAGGGTTCTGTAGCTCTGTTCATCCGTCGCCTCGTCGCGTTCACCACGAAGTCCGATGAGTACGCCTGCTCTGGGCTCAAAGAGGCTGTCGTTTGCCGCCGCAGCTTCCGGTGCAGCGGTAAGTGACTCTTCAGCCGCTTCATCCATCACGAAGGCTTCCGCAGGTCCATCCTGGACCCTGGAGAGGGTGATAAAGTTGTTGCCCTTGACCACTGCGATGTGCTCCTCGTCCAGCCTGAACACCTCATAGAAGGCGCGGTCTGTGCTGTTGATCCGGATGACTTCAAGACTTTCCTTGGTCAGCTTGAGTCTGGACGGATTCACTCTGTACTTTTCCAGAAAATAATCAAAGGTGTTCACAAGCTTGGAGATGTATCCCGGCAGTTCCACTGTCTCCAGACCTACTCTGGCGCCTTCCAGGGAAAACTCCGCTGTGAAATCCCTGAAATTTGTTTCATCCACAAATTTCCCTTCCTCCAGGTTGATCACCTCTTCAAAGACATAACTGCCTTCGATGGAAATACCCGCCGCATGCGGCTTCATGACCCCTGCTTTCACATCATCCATGCCGAAGGAACATCCGGATAAAATGACCATGAAAAGAAGACCGATGAGCAGTCCTATTCCTTTTTGGGTCCGATTTATAGTATTCATCACGTTTATGCTCCTTGTGGAAGTCTGAGGGTGATTTTCGTTCCCTCGTCCACTTCACTTTCTATGATCAGTTCTCCTCCGTGAAGAAGTGCGATTTCATCACAGATGGAAAGACCGATTCCATTGGACGAACTCGACGTCTTTCCTTTGTAGAATTTTTCCTTCACATTCTTGATGTCTGTTTGGGATATGCCGGTTCCATTGTCTTCCACAATGAAATCCACACTTCCCCGATTCCGTTTCATACTTACCGAAATCTCGCCTTCGCCTTCTTTCGTGAATTTGAAGGAATTATCCAGAAGATTAATGAAGACCTGCTTCAGTCTGTTGAGGTCTGCATAGATGGTGCCCATGTCTTCCTCTTTCTCTATGATGAGCTTCTTCCTCTCCCGGTTGGCACGATTCTCCATATGATGCTGGATGAAGTCGAAGAGTGCCCGCACATCAATGACTTCCTTCTCCAGCGCGATCTTTCCGGAAACGAACTTCGAAAAATCAAGCAGCTCATCCACCATGCCCTTCAGGCGGTCGCTTTCATTGGAAATGATGTCCAGCCCCTGCTCCAGGAGGGCGTAATCCGTGGAAGGGTCCTTCAGGGTCACTGCCCATCCCTTGATGGAGGTCAGAGGCGTTCTCAGTTCATGGGATACGGAAGAGATGAAATCATTCTTTAGCTCCTCTTTCTTCTTGATCTCACTGGCCATGTGGTTGAGGGTATCGGAAAGCTTTCCGATCTCATCCTCGTGCATTTTCATACTGACCACATTGTAGTTACCCGTTGCCATGATTTCCGCAGTCTTTGTCAGTTTTTCGATGGGCCGGATGAATCTCATGCCCAGAATGTTGCTGATGAATGTGGAAATGATGATCACGGCAATGCCGAAGACCACAAAGTTCATGATGATGACGCTCATGGAGCTTTCCACACCTCTTAGCGATGTGATGAAGCGAAGTACACCCACAATCTCATTGCTGCTGTAGAGGGGCTTTGAAACAGCCATGAGTTTTTCCCCTGTAACGGGATGGTTGTATATGGTGGATCCGCTGCCACCTTCCAGGGCCAGCTTAACATCTTCCGCCTCCACTACGCCTTCCGGTCTATTGCCTGTGGAATCCAGAAGCACGTTACCATCCAGGCTGATGATCTGTACCATGGCACTGGACTGTCTCCAGAAGGCATCTTCATCATTGGCCACATTCTGCTCCAGTGAATCATCCGCATAGTATCTGGAATAGGTATCTGTCGCCACGGACAGCTGATTGTATAAGGTATCTCTTACATTGCTGTTGAAATAGGATCGAAGAACACTGGCTAAGGCTATATCTGTAATGACCAGAGTCACGATGATGATGATCAGATAGCTTATGGCAAGTCTGGATTTCAGACTGTTTCTTAACCTCATGGCACTCCCCTTTCTCCTTTTCATTCTTTGTCTCTATTCTTTCCCCCATCTGTATCCGGTTCCCCATACAGTTTCAATGTACTGAGGTTCAGAAGGGTTGTCTTCGATCTTTGCTCGTAGCCTTCTCATATTCACGTCCACGATTTTCGGATCTCCTATGAAGTCATAGCCCCATGCCAGATTCAGCAGTTCGTCTCTTGAGAAGGCTTTTCCTTCATTTTCGAGGAAGATCTTCATGATCGCAAACTCCTTGGGCGTCAGCTCGATGTATTCCTCCCCTTTTTTCAGGGTCTGGGAATACTTGTCCATGGTGAAGACCCGGCTTACAAGAAGCTTTCCTTCTTCACCGATGCCTTTGGCATCCTCCAGCCTCCTTATCAATGCTTTGGTTCTCAGAATGAACTCCGTGGGATTGAAAGGCTTCACCACATAGTCGTCTGCACCATGTTCCAGTCCTGAGATCTTATCCAGATCCTGCCCTTTGGCTGTGAGCATGATGATGCCGATGTTCGGATGCGTTTCTCTCAGTCTTCTGCAGACCTCAAATCCGTCTATGCCCGGAAGCATCACATCCAGCACGGCCACATGGGGTTTTTCCAGTTTGGTCAGTCTCAGGGCTTCTTCCCCGCTGCCCGCTTCTATGACGGAAAACCCATTTCGCTCGAAATTGATTTTCAGGAACGCTCTGATACTGGATTCATCTTCACATATAAGTATCTTCATACAGTTCACCTTCCTTTTCTTTCAGTTCTCTTTTCCGTGTCTGTAATTCCTTCTATTTCAGAATACCGAAGCTGTATCCTTCATTTCTCAGTGTATCGATGATCAGGGGTAGAGACTCTGTGGTCATTTCCTTGTTCTCCGCATCATGCATAAGGACCACGATCACATCCTTCACATTGGTGTACACAAGAGACTCCATGACAAAAGCCGCCAGGGCTTCCGGATCTTTGGGTCTTCTTGCTGTAGGCTCTGAGTCTCCATTCATGGC
>RZYZ01000116.1 GCA_009930125.1 Clostridia bacterium
TGGCATGCCCTCAGCTTGGGGTCATACTCGCCTACTGGAAACAGACTGGCGTTTAATCACCCAAGAATCCCATTGCTTTAGCTGTGGGAGTGTCAAAGGGGTAATGATTCTTGTGAACTACAATCCCATCAAAGCCGTCACCGAAACCATTCAGACCTACCTTTTCGGACAGCTGCAGGATTCCTATAACGCTGGAGTCCTGGTGCTTCTGGTCTTCATCGGAGGCTTCATCGCTCTGATGGAAAAGTCCGGCGGCGCCCTGGCCTTTGCAGGCAAGGCATCCAAAATCATCAAGTCCAGTGCCAAAGTGCAGCTGGCGGCATGGATCGGGGGAATCATCATTTTTTTCTCAGACCTTGGTACCCCGCTGATCATCGGACCCATCTTCGAGCCTCTTTTCGACAAGCTCAAGGTGTCCAAGGAAAAACTGGCCTACATCATCGATTCCACGGCTTCTCCTGTGGCGGTCCTTGTGCCCTTCATCGGATGGGGAGTCTACATCATGGGACTCATCCAGAAGGAGTACGAGCTCCTTGGCATCGCGGAATCCGACTGGACCGCATTCATCAAGTCCATTCCATTCAACATCTATTCCATACTGGCCGTGCTCTTCGTTCCACTCATCGCCTTTGCCGGATATGAGTTCAGTGCCATGGCCAAAGCGGAGAAGAGAGTGCAGGAAACTGGCGAGAAATACTGGAAGACATCTAGGCCTATGAGAAAGACCGATACAGAAGGTGCGGTGGAAAGCAAGTCTTCCCTGATCTTTGTACCCTTATTCGTACTCTTCATCACCCTCTTCGGGATTCTGGCTCCCCTGGGCTTTCCGTTCACTCAGGTGCCCGGAAGCGCATTTAGAGGCGCCCTGAGCACCGGATACCTTCTGGCAGCGGCAGTGCTCATCGCCATGATGGTCTACTACAAGGTGAAGTCCTTTGAAGAAACCTTCAGCATCTATCTAGGCGGTATGGCCAAGATGATGAATGTGGCCATCATTCTGGTTCTGGCCTGGTCCTTGAGCGCTGTCAGCAAAGAGCTCGGCACCTCCGCCTACATCATCAGCATCACAGACGGCAATCTGCCGGCTTTCCTGATTCCTGCTGTGACTTTCCTCATCGGCGCGGTATTATCCTTTGCCACAGGAAGCTCCTGGGGAACCTACGCGATTCTGATGCCTCTGGTCATTCCCATGTCCGTGGCTTTAGGCGCACCCATCTACGCCTCCATCGGCGCAGTCCTTGCAGGAGGAATGTTTGGTGACCACTGCTCCCCTATATCGGATACGACGATTCTCGCCTCCTCCGGTGCAGGCTGCGATCACGTGGACCATGTGAAGACCCAGCTGCCTTATGCGCTCATGAATGGAGGAGCTTCCTTCATCGGCTATCTCCTGGCAGGCATCACAGGAAGCGCCCTGTCTGTTGTGGTCTCCTTTGCGCTTCTGGTGACTCTGTATCTTGTCACCTCCAAATACAAAGGTGTGAAGATCAGTGATGTTGGCTTCAGCGAAGCTGCATAGGGAAAAAGAAATTCAAGGAGGAAAATCAATTGAAAAATCTATGGGGTTCCAGATTCCAGAAACAGATGGATCAGATGGTGGAAGAATTCAACGCTTCCATCACCTTTGACATCGCCCTGTACAAGCAGGACATCAGAGGAAGCATCGCCCATGCGAAGATGCTCACGAAGATGAACCATCTCACGGAGGAAGAACTGGAGCAGATCATAACCGGACTTAAGAAGATCGAAAAGAAAATCGAAGAAGGAGTTCTTTCCTTCACCTATGAGGATGAGGACATCCACATGGCCGTCGAGAGCCAGCTGATCAAAGAAATCGGAGATGTGGGCAGAAAGCTGCACACAGCTAGAAGCCGAAACGACCAGGTGATTCTGGATGTGCGGCTCTATCTGAAAGAGGAGATGGAAGAGCTCTTTGATATCATCCAGGTGCTTCTGAATACCCTGATGGAAAAGGCGGAAAGCCACAAGGAAATGCTCATGCCCGGTTTCACCCATCTGCAGCATGCACAGCCTGTCACCGTGGGATTTCATCTCATGGCCTACTTCCAGCAGTTTAAAAGAGATCTGGAAAGACTGAAGGACTGCTACAAAAGAACGGACTATAATCCTCTGGGCGCCTGCGCCCTGGCCGGCACCACCATCCCCATCGACCGTTTCTATACGGCGGATCTTCTGGGCTTTTCTGCCGTGACGGAAAACGCCATGGATACGGTGGCCGACCGGGACTTCATCGTGGAGTTTTTGAGCGTATCCTCCCTCTTCATGGCCCATCTGAGCAGACTTTCTGAAGAATTCATTCTCTGGAATGCGCAGGAATTCAGCTTCATCGAAATCGATGACGGATTCTGCACGGGCAGCAGCATCATGCCTCAGAAGAAGAATCCGGACATTCCTGAACTCATTCGTGGCAAGACCGGCCGTGTCTATGGTCATCTTCTGGGACTGCTTACGGTGCTGAAGGGTCTGCCCATGGCCTTCAACAAGGATTTCCAGGAAGACAAGGAGGCGCTCTTTGATACGGTGAAGACCGTGAAGACCAGCGCCGTGATCTTCTCCCAGATGCTGGAGAACACCACCTTCAAAGAAGAAAACATAAAGAAACATATGGACAAAGGCTTCCTGGCCGCCACAGATCTTGCCGAATATCTGGTGACCCAGGGCGTTCCCTTCCGCACATCCCATGAACTGGTGGGTGCCATTGTCAAGTATTGTGAAAAGACCGGTGAAACACTGATGACGCTGAAAGATGAGGTCCTTCCGGACATCGATGGGCGCCTTCAGGGCATAAGCCTTCCGGATCTTAGTAGCAGTGCCTGCATTCATAGAAGAAGCTCCTTCGGAGGAACTTCACCCGCCGACGTCATGAGCCAGATCGAAAAAGGGAAAGAAGTGCTGGAGTGGTCCATTAGAAATAACGAAGTTCTGTATTAAGCAGTGCTTAGGAAAGAAGAGGTTTGACCTCTTCTTTTCTTTTGCAGAAAAGACTGATCTGAGATGCACACTTCTTTCCCATGCTGTATACTGAAGCTGCCAGACTGCTTTTCAGAGGATATGCAGTTGACAATCCTATAGCAGTAAGATATATTGTTATGTAAGTAACAAGCTAATTTGTTCAAACAAGGAGAATACTATGAAACTGGAAGTGAAAAACATACACAAGAGTTTTTCCGACGTGAAAATCCTCAAGGACATCTCCTTTGAGGTGGAAAGCGGAAAAGCCATGGGTTTTCTCGGTAGAAACGGTGCCGGAAAAACCACTACCCTGCGTGCGCTCATGGGTGTTTTCAGGCAGGATCAGGGAGAATTCATTCTGGACGGAAAGATCTTCAGGCCGGAAGACTATAAGGTAGGCTACCTCCCCGAAGAAAGAGGCATGTATCCCAAAGAGGAGATTGCCCATCAGCTGGAGTATTTCGGAAAACTTCGTGGCGGAGACAAAAATGAGCTTCGAAGAAACATCGACTACTGGCTGGACCGGGTGGACCTCTCCGCCTATAAGAAGAAAAAGCTCGAGACCCTGTCCAAGGGGAATCAGCAGAAAATCCAGATCGTGCAGTCTCTGGTGAACAATCCGGACATTGTGATTCTGGATGAACCCTTCAGCGGACTGGATCCGGTGAATTCCATGGTCCTCAAGGACATCATTGTGGAACTCATCTCCGACAACAAGCTGGTGATCTTCTCCAGTCATCAGATGTCCTATGTGGAGGAGTTCTGTGACGAGATCACCCTCATCAACCAGGGCGAAATCGTGCTGACGGGAAACCTCAGCAGCATCAAGACGGAGCGAGGAAAAAACCACATTCGTCTGTCCGCAGACAAAGCGGATGAGAACATGCTGCGAAAAGCGCTCTCCTCTTTCGGAGAAACCCATATCAGAGAAGACAAGACCTCCTACATCGTCCATGTCCCCGGAGAAGACAATCCTTCGGTGATCATGAGAAGACTTCTGGAGGAAGGCGTGGAAGTCAGAAGCTTCTCCCCTTATCTGCCTTCCCTGACTGAAATCTTTGTGGAAACGGCAGGTGACAAACTATGAGAAATCTGAAAACCGTCTATCTCTTTGAACTGGGCAGCCTTCTGAAGAAGAAGGCCTACATCGTCACCACGGTCATCATCTGCGTTCTGATTCTCGTGGTCACTACCCTGCCCACCATCCAGAGCTTCATGGGTGGAGCAGAGACGGGAGAGGAAGGGGCTTTCCAGGAAGGAACCTTCGGCATCTACAATGAATCGGACGAGATCACGCTGACGCATCTAGGTGAAAAGCTTCCAGGCGTGACGCTTCTTCCTTATGACAGTGAAGAGGCGCTGAAGGAAGCGGTGCTGGAGGAGGCGGTGAGCTCCGGCTATATCCTGAAATCCTCCACGGCCTATGTCAGTGTGCTCAATAACGTCGCCATGAATTCCGGTGGAGACTACCTCATGGATTCGGCCCTTCGCCTCGTCAATGAAGACCTGGCGCTGCAGAAAGGCGGCCATGACGTGGAAGGCATCCGAAGCATCATGAGCGGCATCACCATCACCCAGGAGGAGCCCATCGTACTTGGCAAGGATGTCCAGAACAACTACTGGGTGGTCTACATTCTCATCATGCTCACCTTCATGATGATCATGTTCTATGGAAACAACGTGGCCACCTATGTGGCCAGAGAAAAAAGCGACCGCACCATGGAGATCCTCATCACAAGCTCTGATTCCAACAGCCTGATCATCGGAAAAGTGCTGGCATCGGGCACAGCCGGAATCATTCAGGCCCTCTTCATGGGTGTGACCCTCTTCATAGGATACAGGCTCAATTACAGAAACTACGATGAGGAGATCCTTGATTTTCTGAACATGAATGTGGATCCGAAGCTTCTTCTGGTCTACTTCATCTTCGCCTTCACAGGCTACTTCCTCTTCCTCTTCGTCTATGCGAGCATCGGCGCCCTCATGACCAAGGTGGAGGATGTGCCATCGGCCACAACCCTAGTGACCATGTTCGTCATGGCCGCCTACTTCATCGCCATGTTCTCTCTGGGACTTTCCAATGAAAGCATCATCCTGAAGATCGCCTCCTACTTCCCCTTCACATCCTTCATGGTCATGTTTGTACGGTATGCCATCACCAGCGTATCCCTTTTCACCGTGGCCATATCCTACGGAATCCTCATACTCACAGCGGTTTTCACCGCCTTCGCTTCCGTGAAGATCTACCGCTTCGGTACGCTGAACTACGGAAACACCGGCAGCGTGGTGAAGCTCATCAAAACCGCTCTGAAAGACGACAATGGACGATAGAAAGAGAACCTTTGGTGCTTCAGCGCTGTAATAAATCAAAATAAGACAGGCATCTCGGAGGGAAGATAATCTCTTCCCGCACGAGGTGCCTGTCTTTTCCATCTGTCGATCTCTTTCTTACGGTCTTCCCTACAGATGCCTACTTGTAGAAATAGAGCAGCCGGTAGATCTTCTCCCTCTGAAGGACACGCTCCACATAGTCTCTCGTTTCCGCAAAAGGAATGTTCAGAAGGATATCCCCATCGGAGATCTCCTCATCTAGAAGCCATGTCCTGACCCGATTCGGTCCCGCATTATAGGCCGCAAGGAGCGTCTCCACCCTGGGAAAGCTCTCCTTGAGATAGCTGAGATACCAGGTGCCCATCCGGATGTTCAGCTCCGGGTCCTTCAGCATCTCTTCCGTAAAGGAGGAGATCTTTAGCTGCTGGGATATGAACTGCCCCGTATCCGGCGTCACCTGCATGAGCCCGATGGCCCCTGCCGGAGAAACCGCATCTTCTCTGAACCTGGACTCCGTGTGGATCACGGCATAGACCAGGAAAGGATCCACGTCATATTCCTTTGCATAGGTCGTAACGGTCTCCTCATGCTCCATGGGGAATAGCCTTCCATAGAGCACATACGCTGATGCCAGCACCAGCAGAAGTATACTCACGAGGATGCTAAGTCCACGGATCCCTCTTTTTCTTTTCTGTTTCTTTCTTGCCATATTTTATACCTATCTTCTCAAGAATCGCATGCAGATCCCTTATGGTGTCTTCCAGAGCTCCACTGTTGTTGAGCACATAGGTGGAACGATCCATCTTCTCCTGAAGGTCCATCTGGGCACTGATCCGTCTTCTTGCCTCTTCTTCCGTAAAACCGTCTCGCTCCTTCAGTCTCTGAAGCTGCACCTTCTCCTGTGCATACACAGTGATGGTCAGATCCACATCCTTCTGGAACCCTTCTTCAAAAAGCAGCGGCGCATCTAAAACAATATACTCTTCCTCTGATTCCTCCAGCCTCTTTTCGATTTCCTGCCGGATTCTCGGCATGATCACCTGAAGATAGCTCGATAGCGCTTCCTTGTCCTGAAAAACGATCCTGCCAAGGGCCCGTCTGTCCAGCTTTCCACCCGAAAAGACACGGTCCCCGTAGGTTTTTCGTAGATACTCCAGAATCTCAGGATATATCGTCAGCACTTCCCTTGCAATGAGGTCCGCATCGATGAC
>RZYZ01000444.1 GCA_009930125.1 Clostridia bacterium
AAAAAAGAATGGCGCAGGCTGTCAAAGGAGCTTGAGTCCATGGGACTACTGACTGAGGTGGATATGGCGGCTTTTGCTGGGTACTGTCAAGCCTATGCCAGATGGAAGGAAGCAGAGGAGTTTATCACAAAGCATGGGTCCATCTTAAAGACCGCTTCAGGATATATTCAGCAGATTCCTCAGGTGTCCATTGCACAGCAAAACCTTAAACAGATGAGAAACTTCTGCTCCGAGCTTGGCCTTAGCCCATCGGCTAGAAGTAGGCTCAATATTAACAATACCGGTAATACCATAGAGGGAGATGCCATGTCAGAACTTCTTGGAAACATACCTAAAGCAGAAGAGCTTCTAAGACGGGATGATGATTAATCAATGAAAGGAGGGGACCAGATGCCATTTAGTGTAGCTCATGCAAATCACGCCATTAACTTTATAGAACAATTGAAGCTGACCAAAGGCAAATGGGCTGGTCAGCCTTTCAAGTTACTTCCCTGGGAAAAGGATCTGGTTAAACGTCTTTTTGGAACCTTGAGGGAAGATGGAACCCGCCAGTACAGAACCGCTTATGTGGAAATCGGAAAGAAAAATGGCAAGTCAGAACTGGGTGCAGCCATTGCCCTTTACATGCTTCTTGCTGATGGAGAACCCAATGCAGAAGTGTATGTAGCCGCCTGTGATCGGCAGCAGGCCAGTATCATTTTTAACACCAGTATGAACTTTGTGGAAGGGAATCCTACCCTATCAAAAGTGACCAACCTAGTAAGGTCCACCAAGCGAATCACTTACCCAAAGACCGGGAGCTTCTATCAGGTCTTAAGCTCCGATGTTAAATCGAAATCTGGAATCAATGCCTCCTGTGTCATCCTGGATGAGATCTGGACCTATCCAAATCCGGACCTGGCCAAGATGCTGACCACTGGTTCCGGTGATGCCAGGACCCAGCCGCTGTTTTTATACCTTACCACTGCAGGGAATCAGCTCTCTGGCTATGGCTGGGAGATGCATCAAAAGGCAAAGGAAATACTGGAAGGGAAACGAGTGGATCCCACTTTTCTATCCATCATTTATGGACTGGATGATGATGCAGATATTGAAGATGAAAACAACTGGTATAAGGCCAACCCTAGTCTTGGCCATACCATTTCTATAGATCGTGTGAGAGAGCACTATAACCAAGTCAAAGACGATCCGGCAGATCTCGCCTTGTTTAAACAACTCAGGCTCAATATGTGGTTAAAGCAGGAAATCAAATGGATGCCCATGGATAAGTGGGACCTTTGTAATTTCACTGTAGACCCGGAAGAGCTAAAAGGGCGA
>RZYZ01000445.1 GCA_009930125.1 Clostridia bacterium
TTTTCATCCACAGCCTCTCTTAAAGCATCCACATCATTCAGCGGGATATGCACCACATCCTGAAGGGATTTCCCGAACTGGTCCTTGTATTTTGAGTTCCCCGTGACACTCATGCTGCCCATTGTTCGCCCGTGAAAGCCTCTGTCCACGGACACGAACCTGGTTTTTTCCTCATGAAAGCTCTGCCCGTATTTACGTGCAAGTTTCAGCATGGCCTCATTGGCTTCCGCACCGGAATTGGCGAAATACACCTTGTCGGCAAAACTGTTTTCCACCAGCTTTTTCGCCAGGGACACCTGAGAAGGGGAGGTGAAATAATTAGAGAGATGGAGATAAGAGTCCATCTGCTCCTTTATGGCTGTTACGATGGCAGGATGCCTATGACCCAGGGTATTCACCGCGATGCCTGAATAGAAATCAAGATATCCTACGCCTTCGCTGTCATAGAGATACACGCCTTCTCCGTGGGCGATTTCCAGTGGAATTCTCTTATAGAGATTCAGTACATAATTCTGGTCTTCGCTTAAAAGCGTCATATCCTCACCTCAAATCATCCAGAAGTTTCGTCTTTTCCCGTGTCTTCTCATCCTTGTACTTGATGACCCTGGCTGGAGAGCCTGCCACCACCGCTTCTTCCGGCACGTCTTCCGTGACGATGGCCCCCGCTGCCACCACTGCGTTCTTTCCGACTCTGACGCCTTCCAGAATCACCGCATTGGCTCCGATGAGGACGCCGTCTTCAATGATCACCGGCGTCTTTGAAGGGGGTTCCAGAACCCCGGCCACCACGGCGCCTGCGCCGATGTGACAGTTCTTTCCGATGGTTCCTCTGGCGCCCACCACAGCATTCATGTCCACCATGGTGCCATCACCGATGACCGCGCCGATATTGATGACAGAGCCCATCATGATCACTGCCCCTTTTCCGATGACCACGTGCTCTCTGATATACGCACCGGGCTCGATTCTCGCATCGATCTTTGTCAGGTCCAGAAGCGGAATGGCAGAATTCCTTCTGTCGTTTTCCAGCACCAGATCCGTGATCAGTTCCCTGTTATGGGACAGAAATTCCTCCAGCATTTTCGCCTCTCCGAAAAGAATCCGGCTTTTTCCTTCTCCGAATACTATCATTTCCCCGAAATCCGCCACATCCAGCTCCCCATTGACATAGACTTTGACTGGTGTGCTCTTTTCCGCATTTTTAATGAATGCCGCAATGGCATAGGCATCCTGTAACATCATTTCACTCATTTTCAATCATCCTTTCATCATATGGTCCATGTCGTACAGACCCGGTTTCTGTTTTCCTATGAAC
>RZYZ01000117.1 GCA_009930125.1 Clostridia bacterium
TCAGATGCATCTGCAATTTTTGTTTCTATGGTTTCATGATTCTCATCAAGAACCGACACCTGAACCCTGACACCTTCCGTGCATTTCGTATGCAGCTCCAGGTGAAGGATTCCATTTTCTTCCTCATCTACTTCGCTTCTGAGAATCACGCCACTGGTGCCATAATAATCCAGATCAAAATGGTTTTTATCTGTGCAGATCAGATTCACACCTCTGTAAAGTCCACCGTAGATTGTAAAGTCTCCCGCCAAGGGAGAAACATCTTCAGTAGGGCTGTTGTCCACAAACACAGTCAGTTCGTTGTTTTCATGCCATCTTACCAGCTGGGTAATGCAAAATCGGAATGTAGCATATCCGCCACGATGCTCTCCAAGATAAGTGTTGTTTACATACACCTGACACACGGAGTTTGCTCCAAGAAATTCAATGTATATCTCCTGGTCCGCATGCTTACTTCCTAAAGAGAAATCCCTCTGATAGACATACTTCCCCCTGTCATTGTTGTCACCTGCGTTCCATGTATGGGGCAGATTCACCACCTCATGGGATGACATCATGTAACAACTCTTCTCCTTCTCAAGTATTGCATTTACTTTTTCAAACATCCATCCTGTATTTAATGGATATAATTCTCTCATTTTTTACCTCCGTATGACTATGCTCATCCTTTGAAATCTGTCATAAAACTGATGATTCTTTTATACTGCCACGAAAGAGACAAAGCATGGATTGCTTGTCTCTCCTAGTATCATATGCGCCTTCAATATTCTAAGATTACCTTATGGGGTCTGCTAGATTCTCACCCATTGCCCTTAAAAGTTCATCTTGAATATACTCATCAAAATCTCCATTCAAGAACATCTGAAAGTATCTATCCCTAAATGCCTGCCAGGAAGAAGTTTCCTTGGCAGCCATGATGGGATAAAATCTGATGTTGTTTTTTTCGGCTGCTTTATAATCACCGATGGCATCCCCAACCATGATGATATTTTCATTCCTGTACCCTGAATCGATGAGTTTTCTGATGCATTCACTTTTGGTTCCATCATTCTGAGCAAAGAAATGCTGCACCAGACTATATAATCCACTTGTCTCCCATTCCTCCTGAATCGCAGATTTGTTCGCAGAAGATACCACAGCAATATCTGCCTTCTCTCCGATGCGTATCATCGCTTCTCTTACTCCCTCAAAAGGAAGCGCCAAGGGCAGCGAAGTGATGAGCTCATTCACTCGGCGAGACCACGCAAGGGCTTTTGATAAGATCTCGAGACCGGTTTTATCATATTCCTGCTTCAAGGATTCAGGTGACAGAACCTTCGTATTTTCAACCCACGTGGTAAAGCTCTTCAATTCCTTGTGATCAGAAAGCTCCGGGTAGAAGGATAAGATTGCAGAAAGCCCCTGAAATCTGTTGATTCCTCTGGTTTTCGTATAGAGATTCAGTTGATTCCACAAGGTAAGGATCTCCTGATGACGTTCACCAGGTATATCCCAAATCTCAATCAACGCAGGTCCAAAGGCTCTTTCATGTTTTACCGTCATGGAATCTATGGCGCAGCCATCAGAATCAATGCAGACCAAGTATCTGTATTCTTTAAGAGTACTCATTTATAACCTCGTTTCCCACCTGTTGCAGAAATAATGTTCCTTGACATCGCCAGTGAAGCTGGACTTGCCGCAGAGTTTATCCACGGTAGCTCTGATATGATCTCTCGAACTGCCAAAGGAGTTGATAAATGTCTTTACCTGAGGTATATCGATCAGGTGATTTGTATAGTTCAGGCTGATACCGATGGTAGGAACTTCTGAGATATACCAGGGCAGTTCCACACTGTGATGCTGACTCCACTTAACGCGGACAACATTCTCCTGAGCATAGCCGCTGATGTTGAATACGACCAGAACCAGATCATACTTTTCTTTGAATTCTTTTCTGCTGGTTTTGCTTAGCATCTTCACAAAGTTCATCATGCCTGGTCCATTTTCCGCTTCCAGATCATAGAAGCATGGTGCCAGTTCCACCTGGAATCCAGCTCTTTCTAGCTCTTCCACCATAACAAGTCGTTGCGGGTCTGGTCTGTAGGCAATACTTGTGGGAGCAGATTGTACGTAAACCAGCCAGACCTTCTTCCTCTTCTCTGGTTCCACTGGAATGAGATTTGCCGTATCCTTTACCAGAGTCGTGCATCTTTCTGCTGCCAGTTTTCTGAAGTTCTGATGCTCCTCTGTATTAACGGTGGTATAGAGAAGCTCTTTTTCGGGAATGGCCACACGCTCATCGGTCAGATTGAGCTTTGCCTTCAGTCCCAGAATTCTAGTAACCGCATCATTAATGCGCTCTTCTGACAGGATGTTTTTTTCAACTCCATTCTTGATAAATGCCATGTCCTCATCCAGGTCATTGGCAAATAGAATCATATCACAACCTGCAGCCACCGCAAGAGGCAGTGCCTCTTCTCTGCTTTTCACTGCAGAAAGACCAATCATATGGGTGGCATCTGTTAGAAGCAGACCATTAAATCCCATTTCTCCTCTAAGAAGATCTGTCAGAAGCTCCGGTGCTATGGTTGCCGGCATGATTTCTTCATCTCTAATGCCCGGTCTTAGCTTTCTGCTCATTTCAGGTAAGCCAATATGGCCTACCATGATGGTTTCAACACCATCCTCGATGAGATTCCTGTATACTTTACCAAATGAGCGGTTCCATTCATCTACGCTCAGATTATTGATTCCAAATACCAGATGCTGATCGAGCTCCTCCACACCATCTCCTGGAAAATGCTTGATGCAGCAGGCCATGTTGGGATTCCCATCTTTCACTCCTTTGATGAATGCTCTGGTGTTTTTCAGAACTGTATCTGCATCAGAGCCAAAACATCTTGTGTTGACAATGGTGTTTCTCCAGTTCATGTAGATATCCGCCACCGGATTGAACAGCCAGTTGCAGCCGATGCTTGTCGCTTCACGTGAAGAGACCAGTCCCATATGGTAAGCCGTATCAGAGGACTCATGGGCTGCAGCCTGGGCTGCTGTTGCTACAAATGTTCCTTTCTCAGGTATGCATCCATTGCCACCCTCATCGCAGTTTGCGGCGATGAGCAGCGGTACTTTAGACAGCTTCTGATACGTGGTGTTCTGGAGATGGACTGTTTCCATATCCCCTCCCTGCCAGCGTAATCCACCTTGGTGATAAGTCTTCAATGTCTCTTCAATTTCTTTTTCATCAACACCAGGTTTACTCTTCAGTGTAATAAACAGCTGACCTATTTTTTCTTCTAAAGACATTTCAGAAAGTGTCTTTGTGACCCAAGCGATTTTTTCATCACTAAGCTGATATGGTTTAATTCTTAAATTGACCATCATAATCTCCCTACATTTGTAACGCTTTCGAGTTCTATTCTTCTTTGCTTCGCTTCCTTAATCCGTGCTCTTTGTCTCCTTCTTAAAGCAGGAATCCTTTCATTGGCCAGAAAAGCAAGAAATCCGATGAACACCAGCATATTGATGACTGTATTCAGTGAGTTCGAGACTCTCAATGCTACCATACCAATGGCAAAGAGCTTTATGGTCAGCGAAGCACTGATTATCCCCACAGCGATGTTCGTTCTTCGTGCCAGATAAGTCCCGACATACATCGGGAAAGCCATGGCAATCACCGTACTGTTGCTGGTCATGCCGAGCATCGGTGCAAGTGCACCAGTGAAAGAAGCACTGAACACACCTGAGATCGCAACCAGTCCCCCTGCCAATGTGTAACAGATCACAACATGCCTGAACACATTGATTCCAGAAGTCTTCGCGATCTTCTGAGAGCCTCTCATCGCTTGCATCTCATATCTGAACTTTGTGAATGTGAATAGGATGAAAACAAACACTGTGCCCAGTCCAAGAACCAGCAGGGTAAAGTTCGGGTCTACAAGCATTTCGATATCGGGAACACCAAAGAGCTGTAGCCCTTTTCCATCAGAACCTGCAAAAGCCAGGCTTTCATAGATCATGGCCATACCAAGACCTAGTATCACGGGTGGGACCCTGAATACACTAAACACCATCCCAACACCAAATCCTGCCAGAAGTCCCATGAGAATTGCCATGATAAGCAGTCCAATGCCATTAAAGCCAAGACTCACAGCGATGTTGCCACCAATGATGGTGGCAACAAGTCTCTGAGCTCCTAAGGATAAATCAAATCTTCCACTGCCTAGATTTAAAGACAAGGCAAAAGCGATAACCGCTGTGACTCCGAGATCTCGTACTAAGTTCCGGAGATCCAGCACCGAAGAAACCAGATGGCTTCCAGTCTGTGAATACACCAGTAGTTCCATGAAAAGACCAACAGCCAGTGGTACTGAAATTAAATAGATGGCCTTATTGACGAATTGTTTAACATTCAATTGCAGTTCTCCTTTACACTACCGTCTTACTTCAGTCCACGTCTTTCCAGAATGTTCTCCGTGGTGAAGTTTCGGCTTGTTTCCATAAGCAGATCATAGTCTGCATCATCGTTATATTTCTTCAGAAGGGTTTTGATCTCATCGGAGGTGTACACATACATCTCATCGCTGGTATCCAGCTGCTCCAGTTTGCTATACGCCTCTGCGCCACTGGCAACAAGAGGTCCTGGTGCCATGGTGATGGCCTTGCCTTCCGGCTTGAAGGCATCCCCATGTCCTGTGATGCCGTTGTAGAGAAGAACTACACCATAGGCATCCGAAGCGGATCCGGAGTTGATGACAGCACCATCCAGAGTAGGATTTCCTGTGGAGTCTAAGGTGCCAAATGCCTTCTTGGTATTCTCTCCAAAATTCGCCTGACAAAGAAGCTTGACGTTCTTGCCCAGCGCTTTTTCCACTTCGTCGATGGCGGTGCCGAAGGTTTCAGCTGTAGGATACACAGAGACGATGGCATCATAGTCCCCTGTCTGCAGCAGTCCTGAAACACCAGAGACATATCCGTCCATATTGGGGAATCCTGGCACAATGGTGATTTTCACTTCCTCATTACCCGTGCTGATCTCTGTGGTGGCATTCAGTGTGGCAAGTTCTGTGATGTCCGCATCATAAGTCAAATCAAATTTCGTCTGAAATGTCTCCAGCATGGATTTTGTTGCTTCACGATGGGATGCAACGCCCATGGCGGATCCACCTGAGATCACAATGAAATTCGCAGGTTCGTCAGAATCAAACTGTGCATCCATCAGCTCACCATAAGCATCTGCGACCTTGGTTAAGTCAATTCCGCTGATACCCATATAGGTCGGAACAGAGGCGACTTCCTCATAGAATGTAGAGGATACCACTGCGGTATACACACCCAGCTCGTCTGCTTTGGATACCAGCTGCTCCGTCCCATCTGTAACGAGAGAAAGCAATCCGTCAGCGCCAGCTGCGTAGGAGTTCTCAAGGAATGTCATAAGCTGTGCTGTATCAGTAATGGCTTCGGAAAAGATGAAGTCAATGCCCAGCGCAGGTCCCAGATGATCCTCAAGATAGGTCATTCTCGTCTGAGTTGATGCTTCAATGGCATTCCAGGCTACAGCAATGGTGATGTTCTCTTCTTCTGATGGAGCAGGTGTCTCATTTTCCGCTTCTGGTGAGGTAGGAGCAGACGGTTCCGGCGTCTCTTTATTCCCACAGCCTGCAAGGCCTACCACCATCATCATGGCTGCCAGTAATAGTGCGATTTTCTTTTTCATTTCATTTTCCTCCAATATTTATATTTCGTTGTCTGGTAATCGATCCGGCCGTTTCTGACCAGCAAAGATAAATGTCAGAAAGAATATTCCTCTGGCCAGTTGAAGAACTGTTGGACTGATGCCTACCATAAGCAATCCGTTGTTCAACAGTGTGACAGTAAGCCTGTGACTCCCATTGAAGAAGAGAACCCGAATGAAAGCGTGATACCCGATGAGTCTGAAGAGCCGGGAGAAACCGGTGATGCGGGAGATACAGAAGAGCCAGAGGTGCCGGGAGTCTGGGCAAGTGCGGCTGAGATCAACACCCGCCTGGGCAGGGGAATCAACATCGGCAACACCTACGAGGCGGAACAATCGTGGCAGTCCCCTTTCGATCCTGCCGACCTGAAACGGATTGCCGACCTGGGGTTCACCCACGTGCGTCTGCCCATCCGCTGGGAGAGGGGCGATCGCAGCCTGGCAACGGCTCCCTACACCCTTACACCTGCTTTCCTGCAGATCATAGAGGCAGCCGTCGATGAAGCATTGAAGCAGAAGCTGCACATCATCCTCAACATGCACCACCACGATGCGCTGATGGCCAATCCCACCGCCGAGAAGGCCCGTTTTCTCTCGCAGTGGGAGCAGATCGCCGACCACTTCAAGGCGTACCCCGACAGCCTGCTGTTCGAGATCCTGAACGAACCGCACGACCAGCTCACGCCCACCTTGTGGAACGACTACCTCTCCGATGCGCTGCAGGTGATCCGCGAGAGCAACCCGAAGCGCTGCGTGCTGATCGGTACGGCGGAGTGGGGTGG
>RZYZ01000446.1 GCA_009930125.1 Clostridia bacterium
GAAGAAACAAGACCTTCTGGTGCTTCCATCTTTTCATATCTTCTCAGGTTCATGTTTTCTCCAAGCTTGGCGATCAGGTTTGTTACAGCATCCTGCACGGTAGCGCCTTCGTATGGAAGTGCCTTCACATCTTCAATGGAAGCCACATTGTTTTCAGCAACAATCTTTGCGATTCCGTTTGCAAGGCTGATGAATTCAGTATTGGATGATACGAAGTCTGTTTCACAGTTCAGTTCGATCATGGCAGCATTCTTCATGTCTTCGGTCACGAATGTGGCGATGACACCTTCAGATGCAACTCTTCCTGATTTCTTTGCAGCGGATGCCAGCCCTCTTTCTCTCAGGATGTCAACAGCCTTCTCTATATCACCTTCAGCCTGGGTCAATGCCTTTTTACAGTCCATCATACCTGCGCCTGTCTTGTCTCTTAGTTCTTTTACAGCTTGTGCACTTATCACAATAAATTCCTCCTAAATATTATTCATAAAGTTATCCCATTCTATAAGAAAAGGTAAATGGAAAACCACCTACCTTTCTCTCTACTTACTCAGCTATTTCTTCGCCCTGTCTTGCTTCCAGGATAGCATCTCCGAGTCTTCCTGTGATCAGCTTTACAGCTCTGATTGCATCATCATTTCCAGGGATGATGTAATCAATTTCGTCTGGATCGCAGTTTGTATCTACGATGGCAACGATTGGAATATTCAGCGCCTTTGCTTCAGCAATTGCTATTCTTTCTTTTCTTGGATCTACTATGAATACGGCTCCGATGTTGTTCACATCAAGGTTCTGGATTCCGCCAAGATTCTTTTCAAGCTTTTCGAGTTCATGCATCAGGGAAGCTACTTCCTTCTTAGGTAGAACATCAAATGTTCCATCTTCCTGCATGGTACGGATTTCTTCCATTCTGCCGATTCTCTTCTTGATTGTACCGAAGTTAGTAAGCATTCCGCCTAACCATCTGTTGTTGACAAAGTGCATGTTCGCTCTTGTCGCTTCCTCTTGGATTGCTTCCTGAGCCTGCTTCTTTGTTCCGACGAATAGTACGTCCTTACCTTCAGCGGATACCTGTCTGATGAAGTCATATGCTACATCAACAAGCTTCACAGTCTTCTGCAGATCTATGATATAGATTCCGTTTCTCTCTGTGAAAATGTATGGAGCCATCTTAGGGTTCCATCTTCTGGTCTGATGACCAAAGTGAACACCAGCTTCTAGAAGCTGTTTCATTGAAATTACTGCCATTTTTTTACCTCCTGGTTTTTAACCTTCCACCCATGTCAACTCTCAGCGAAACCATTCAAGGCAACCTC
>RZYZ01000447.1 GCA_009930125.1 Clostridia bacterium
AAAAAATTTCAAAAAGATGAAATTTTCCTACTCCTCTTTATTTTCCTCTATTTTCTTAGGCTTTCTACCACGCTTCTTCTTTGGAGCCTCTTCAGTGCTCTCCTCTTCAGAAACTTCTTCTTTCTTTTCAGGAACTTTTTCTTCCTTGACAGGCTCTTCAAGTTCAGTCTTTTCAAAGATGGCTTCACTCTTCACACCAGTAGATCCAAACCCACCTTCACCTCTTTCTGACTTCTCAAGACTTTCCACTTCCTCAAAGTCAAAGTCAAGTGTTTCCACCTTCATGACCACTGCCTGAGCGATCCTGTCTCCAGGAGTTATGTAGAATGCCTTGTTTGAATGGTTTACAAGAATCACACCAATTTCACCACGATAGTCAGAGTCCACTGTTCCAGGAGTATTCAAGACCGTGATTCCATGCTTAAGAGCCAATCCAGATCTAGGACGAATCTGAATCTCATAGCCTTCAGGAATCTGGACATGAAGTCCTGTTTCAATCAACTTTGAAGCTCCCCTTTCAATACGATAGGACTTCTGGGAACAAAGATCAATCCCTGAGGAGCCTCTTGAGCCCATCGTAAGAGGATAACTCTTCATTCCATTATCATAACTGTAAAAAATTTTCTTTTTCGACATAGTTGCCTCCCAACCTTATAATAGTTCACTAATTCCAATTTATTCCAAATCCCCACACCGAAGGATTATCCACATCATAGGGATCAGCCAGATCCATTTCATATTCCATCTTCATTCCTTCATACTCAGGATAGTCCCTCTCAAAGATCTCAGGAATTTTCTTCTTAAGAATTGTTTGCTCATCCCTATGAATATAGTTCTGAGTAGCATCATGAATCATACCAAACAATCTGGACTTCATTCCATTTTCTTTATAGTATCCATGAAGTTCCCTCATTGCCCTCATGATTGCTACAGCTTCAAAGTTCTGAACAGGTGAGTTCTTACTCTTATTGTAAAGTTTACTGAGCTCCTTAGAATCAGAATCTTCACCAATATAGGTAAGTTCAGGAAGCAACCTTCTGGCACCATATATAGAATAGATACATCCCTCTTCCTCAGCAGTCCTGTGGCACTTTTCATGCCACTCTTTCAATCTCGGATACGTCCTGAAGAATGAATTTCTAATCTCTTCTCCAACAGCAAAGAACGGATCATCCTTCCAAGTGATTCTCTTCTCATCAAGAAATTCAATGCACTGATCATATGTCCATGACTTTGTGATAACATCCTGAGTGAAAGAATAGGATCCACCACCAAAGAGGAAAGCAAAGTTCGAGGACTTACCAAT
>RZYZ01000448.1 GCA_009930125.1 Clostridia bacterium
ATGGCATAGGCATCCTGTAACATCATTTCACTCATTTTCAATCATCCTTTCATCATATGGTCCATGTCGTACAGACCCGGTTTCTGTTTTCCTATGAACTGCGCAGCTCTCACGGCTCCTCTGGCAAAGAGCATCCTGGATTCCCCCCTGTGGATGAGCTCCAGGCTTTCGGCCTCCAGGGCGAAGAGCACAGTATGTTCTCCCACGATGCTCCCCCCTCGCACTGCATGGATGCCCAGGTCGCCTTTCTTTCTTGGAGAGACCCCTTCTCGGCCATAGACCCGCTCATGGGAGGCGCCTCCTTCCTCCACCGCATCGGCCAGAAGAAGCGCTGTTCCGCTGGGCGCATCCTTTTTCCGGTTATGATGCTTCTCGATGATCTCCACATCCGCATCCTCTCCCAGAAGCCTTGATGCTTCTCTGACCAGGTGTTTCAGCACATAGACCCCCAGACTGTAGTTTCCGCTTTTCATGATGGGAATGAGCCTTGCCGCTTCTTCGATTTCCTGAAGGTCCTTCTCATCATGACCGGTGGTGCCGATGACAAGAGGCACATGATTTTCCGTGCAGTAGGCTAGAATGTTTCCGATGGCCTCTTTACCGGAGAAATCCATGGCCACATCCGCTCCGCCCAGGGAAGAAACATATTCAGCCTCTTCCTTGTCCACGGATACCACTTCCACGTCCGGATGCTCTTCCGCATAAAGAGCAGAAATGGCTCTGCCCATCTGTCCTCCTGCCCCGAATAGAATCACCTTCATCTGCCTTCTCCTCCTTCCAGGAAACCATAGGCGCTGAGTACACTTATCAGCTGCTCTCTACTCTGCTCTTCCAGTCCCACAAGGGGAAGCCTAAGTTCTCCTGCCTCATACCCCATGATGTTCAGCGCTTCCTTGGCCGGAACGGGGTTGGTATCCATGAAAAGTGCGGATGTCAGCTCATCATAGTTACTCTGACTTGCAAGAGATTTTTCTGTCCTTCCTTCCACATAGTCATAGACCATCTCGTGGACGGCTTTCGGCACCACATTGGATAAGACGGAGATGACCCCGTGGGCTCCTCTTTCCAGGAACGCACAGATCTCATTGTCGTTTCCGGAATAGATTCTGAAGTTCTCCTTCACCTCTTTCAGAATGGTTTCTGCTCGATCCGGTTCACCGGAAGCCTCCTTGAGACCTACAATGTTTTCGATCTCAGAGAGCTTCACCACGGTCTCGGGCAGAAGATCCACAGAGGTTCTGCCGGGCACGTTGTAGAGTATGATGGGAAGCTTCAACGCATCAGCCACAGCCTTGTAGTGGGCAT
>RZYZ01000449.1 GCA_009930125.1 Clostridia bacterium
GCTGGAAAATGAGGAAGGCTTCATCCGCAAACTCGACATCCTGACGGTGAAGGCCCACTACAAAAGAGGAAAGCCCATCACTGCGCACCTGCACCTGAACGCCGCCTTCCTTCTGGAAGCAAAGGAAGAGGAGGTACTACTTCAGAATAAGGAGGAGACCAATGGCATCAGATGGGTGCCTGTTTCGGAAATCGATGCTCTGGCAAAGGAGCCGGAGATCACACCCATCTATCATGATCTGATCAGAAGAGCGAAATAATATCAGAGAAAGACTCCAGAGCGGATGGCCCATCCGATCTGGAGTCTTTTTTATGGAATCATGGGCATGGCTTGGGAAGCTGCTCAGACTTTGAGTAGGACTGAAGAAAAATACTGTATACATATCGATGAATATATGCTATGTTAAGTATGTACAATTCAATAAAGTTTCTTATTAAGAGTGATGGTAGAGAATTAGCTCCGTGACCACACACCAACCTGCAGATGCTGTAAGGTGGTAAAGCTAATATCAATGAGGAGATTGAAATCAAGCTCCTTCAAGGGCTTTTTTTGTTGCCTTGACTTGAGAAGAAGCAAAATGAAAATGAAGGAGGGATTGAAATGTACGATTACAAAGAAAATCGAGTGCATGGGGGCTCTTCCTATGCAGATGCCCTGTACCGATTTGGTGCTTCACCGGAAGATTACGCCAGAAGGATGACGGAACGCATCATAGAGAAGGAATGGGGCGAAGACGCTCCCTACAGGTATTTCGGCGCAGAAGCCTTCTTCATCATTTCAGAAAATGATGTACCTATGATCATCAAAGACTATGCATTTGTGGAGATCCACCGATGCACTGCGGTTCATTCCTTTGAGAATTGGGTGCAGGAGCTGGTGAAGAAGGGATGAGCTGTGTTCAGGGAAGAAGACAGGATGAAGCGGACTGAAAGAAGAATAGAAAAGAAGAATTGAAAAAAGCCTGTCTCAAGGGATGCGCATCCGCGAAGATGTCATCCTATGAGGCAGGCTTTTCTCAGGAAGAGGCGATGGCGGTGAGCATTCTGAAATTGTTTCTCCAACGAAGTCTCATGAAGATGCTTCGAAAGAGCTCATCCAGACCCAGGGCCAGCCAGATTCCGGGCAGTCCCATGGAAAGCGTAAAAGTGAAGACGTAGGAGAGAAGGACACCAATGCTCCACATGGAGATTACAGACATGTAGAAAGGAAAGCGCACATCTCCCGATGCTCTCAGGGCATTGACGAAGATGAGATTCTGGCTTCTGCCCGCTTCCACGATGAAGTTATAGAGGAGCACCGTACCG
>RZYZ01000450.1 GCA_009930125.1 Clostridia bacterium
CAGGAAATCCTTTTTCAGGATCTGGCTCAGCATACTCACGATATAGAAAATAAAAACGATGCTGAGGGAAAGGGAGGTGATGAAGCGGACTCTCTTTCGAAGAATGCCCAGAAAGAGGCCTAAGCTCAGGAAGAGAATCTGAATAAGAAATCCCCCTATATAGATCAGAAGCAGAACCTTGAGGTTTCTGTCTTCCTTCACAAGAAGAAAATTCATGAGGACGGTGGTGAACCCGAGGAAAAGATTTGTAAGCGTCAGAATAGTGAATGCGGAGAGTATCTTCTCTGTCAGAAATCTTCTTCTGGTGATGGGCTTGGTCAGGATGAAATCCGCTGTTTTTCCGGAAATCTCCTTTCCCAGGGCAGACAGCCCGAGATTCATGGCAAGAACACATAGAGCCAGAAGCACATAGAGCTGGATATATCCGAAAAAACCGTTGAAGCTCATGAACGTATCGAAATTAATGGAAAAAGCCGCGAGGAATTCCGGAGGGTAGGACTGAAGCACTTTAAGAAACGATTCTCCTTCCTCCATCATAGGAGGATAGATGAGGAGCATCAGTACAAGGCTCAGGAAGAGGGACAGATTCCAGATGAGGGTCGATTTCCTGAGAAACCTCAGTTCCTGGACGTATACATTCATTTTTCCTCCTCCTTTTCATAATAATGGAGGAAGATCTCTTCCAGAGTAGGTTCCTCGATGAGAATATCCTGGATGTGTATGCCTGAGAGAAGACCTGTTATGGGATTGAGGTCCCCTTTATAGATGAAACGGTAGAGATTCTCTGTAACGAAAAGATCTGAGATTCCTTCGATCTGTCCCAGGGCTTCTTCCAGGCTGTGACCCGTCTCAATGGTGAATCGCTTGTAGGTCTCTTTTTTCAGCGTGGCCATATCCTGAAGTTTGATGATTTCTCCTTCTTTTATGATGGCGACACGATGGCAGAGCTTCTGCACTTCACTGAGGATATGTGAGGAGAAGAATATGGTTTTTCCTCTTCTGTTCTCATCCAGAAGTAGCTGGAAGAATTTCTGCTGCATGAGAGGATCCAGTCCGCTGGTGGGTTCATCCAGAATAATGAGCTTCGGATCGTGAAGCAGCCCTTGAACGATGCCGACCTTCTTTCTATTTCCATAGGAGAGATCCTCGATTTTCCTGTTGAGATCCAGTTCTAGAAGTTCGGACAGTTCTCTGATTCTTTTGGAGCAGTCCTTGTTATAGAAGGATGCGGAGTAGTTCAGAAGATCCTTCACCTTCATGTCATCATAGTAGAAAACTTCAGAAGGCAGATACCCTATATGC
>RZYZ01000118.1 GCA_009930125.1 Clostridia bacterium
ATCCACATCTCTTTGCTGCAGGCATTCCCATCTGCGGAGGCATCGGCAGCATGTATGCCCGGATGAATCTGCCTGCCCTGAAAGAAATCCCGCTTTGGATCTTCCATGGAGAACTTGATGATGTGGTACCAGTGGCAGAATCTCGAGAAATCTACACTTATCTGAAAGGCATCGGACATGAAGATATCCATCTGACAGTCTACCCGGATCTGAACCATGATTCCTGGACGAGGACCTATGACAACAGCGAGATTTACGATTTTCTGCTCAAGTACAAAAAATGAGCTTATACGACAAATATAAATATAATAACCTTATAACAATCACTTTATTTGAGTAATAAAGTGATTGTTTAATTTTAGACAATTTATCATTTCTGCAAATTTCACAAATGCACGTATAAATATTAACACTTTATATTATAATAGTAATAAGTTAGTAATATGCTTTTATCAAGTAATACGCATATTTAAATATTGCAGGTATAATTTAAATAGGAGGACTAATGAATGATAATATTTTTCTATTAGCGAAGAACGGAAATAAAGATGCCATAGAGCTCGTGATCAGTACCGTGAAACCTTTTATTTTCAAGCAATGCGGAAAAATGAAACTTCATGGATACGACTTCGATGATCTTTGTCAGATCTCATATGAATCCGTCGTCAAGAATATCCCTAAAATCAATAAAGACCATCTGGACACCGCGCCTTCATTTCTCATGAAGTGCATCCATAATACGCTGAAATATGAAGCCAGAAGAGCACTTTCAAAGCCCGAAGCTGCAAGCATCGAGGCGGAAGACAAGGACGGCATCAGATATTCGGAGAAACTAGTCTCCGAGGATGATACCGAGCGAATCGTATTCCGGGATTATCAGAGCTCTGTCGTAAAAGAAGCCTACGCAAGCCTGAATCTGGAAGAGAAAACCATCCTGTCCTTCTTCATCACAGATCCCTATGGTGGATTGAAGCGTTATTCAGAGCTTTACAACATGGATTATCGAAAATCCAGATATCTAAAGGATAAAACCCTGAAGAAAATGAAAACTTTTCTGGAATCATCCAATGATGATGATTTTGATCTTTAGTTTCCGTCAGGAGTAAGAAAAATAAGCAATGGCAAATTGTATCTGCGTTTAAATAGTTTCAGAAACCTGGCGACGTCTCGTCAGGTTTCTGTTTCATTACAGCATAAGAGCTCTTTTCAGGGTATCCTCATCTATAGATACTGGCTTCTCCTCTATGGTAAAATAAAATCAGAGAGGAGAATCAATATGGATAAAATAGATAAAATCGTGGAACTCATTTTAAAAGCTGAAAACATCGTCATTCTTACCGGGGCAGGAATGTCAACAGAATCAGGTCTGAAGGATTTTCGATCAAAAGATGGACTGGCAAGCACAACCTATGAAGGATATTACCCCGAAGAGATCCTTTCAAGAGATTTCTTCTATAAAGAAACAGAGCTTTTCTATCGGTATCTGAAAGAGAAACTGAATGTTACCGGAATTTCCCCCAACAAAGGCCATCTCATTCTCGCCAAATGGGAAGAGATCAAGGACATCACCATCATCACACAGAACATCGATTCTCTTCATCAGAAGGCTGGAAGCACGAAGGTTCTGGAGATCCACGGTACCCTTGCCAAGTGCACCTGCACCAGCTGCAGCACCACGATTCTCCTGAGGGATATACTAAGAAATGGATATGAGTGTCCCTGCGGCGGCTTATACAAGCCAGACATCGTTTTATACGATGAGGAAGTGAAAGAGATCAGTGAAGCGTTCAGGCTGGCCAGAGAAGCCGATCTCATGATCGTCCTGGGCACTTCCCTTAAAGTATACCCTGCTGCCAGCATTCCATCTTTCTATGGCGCAAGCCAGAAAGGACTGGTCATCATCAATCGCGATGAGACCCCTCACGCCCATGACTACCGCGTCATTGAAATCAATGAGGGCATCGGAGCAACGCTGGAGAAGATCAATCGAAGGCTGAAAAGATCCCCCGTAAAGGAATAAGCATGAAGATTTTTGAAACAGTCCTCTTTGTGAAGGAAGACTTCTCGAATTTTCCTGCTTTGCAACAGAGAAAAGGATTCAGATCAGCCTGGAAAGGACGTTTCTTTTCTTCTTATTATTCGCTTAAGATTTCTTAATTTATCTGTTTTGTAATACATTCCCTGAAAAATACAGTATAATTGGTAAGTGAATTAGAAAAGAAAAGCGTACAGACGTACATACCATGGAGGTATTTCAATTGAGCAGAAGAAAAAAGAATAGTTATAAGAAAAAAAAGAAAGGTGCCAAAACAGGTCTGATGATCGGACTTGTGGTCATGCTGTTTCTGGCAGGCTTTGGCTACTCCTACCTGAATAACCTGTTGAACTCCACAAACCAGGAAGCCATTGCGGAAGATGATGAGCTCCTCGGTATCGGAGACAAGGAATTCAATTACGATGAAACAGAAGAAATCCCCGGTGAAGAGGAAGAAGAACAAGATGGTCTCCCCTTCTATTATGAAGACGTCAAAGGCGTCACCAACATCGCCCTGTTCGGCGTAGATGCGCCAGTGGGACAGCGAGGCCGAAGTGACTCCATCATGATCGTCACAGTGGACAAGAACGCCAAGAAGATCAAGATCTCTTCCATCATCAGAGACAGTTATGTGAACATCCCTGACAGAGGAATGGATAAGGTGAATCATGCTTACGCATTCGGAGGTCCTGAGCTGGCCTTAAGAACACTGAATTCGAATTTCCACCTGGACATCAGAGATTATGCCACCGTGAACTTCACAACGCTTCCTAAAATCATCGATATTCTCGGAGGCATCACCGTTTCCGTCACCAATGCGGAAGCGACGAAGATCAACGGAATCAATGGTGCAGGAACCTATAACCTTACAGGGGCTCAGGCTCTTGATTATTCCAGAATAAGAAAAATCGATTCCGACTTCGCAAGAGCCGGAAGACAGAGAACCGTCATCGAAGCCATCATCAAGAAGATGCTGAAAAGTCCGGTGACTTCCTATCCGGGAACTCTCGGTAAAGTACTGCCTCTGGTAACCACAAACATGCAATCCAATGACATACTGAGCCTGGCAGGCAGCGTGGTGACCAACGGAATCCGTACCATCGAGCAGAACCGATTCCCTCAGGAGGAAGTTTCAGAGGGGCAGACCATAAAAGGTGTGTACTATTATGTGTTCGATCGAGAACAGACCATCCACAACATAGGTAAATACATCTATCTGGATGAGACCGAAGAGCCCACAGAAACACCGTCCAATTAACAGTTATTCTGGCACCCGAGATTCCCTCTCGGGTGCCTTTTTAATCTCCTAATATTTTCAGTCATAAAATACTGATTGTAACGGTTATCTGTTCCATATGATATCACTTTGATGAATCCCATGAATAACACTTGAATTCAAGTCCAAAGAGATTATACTGGTTTTAGATAACAGACAATGGAAAATCTATGCGTAACATGAAAGGAATCATAAGATGAACAACTATCGTAAACTGACCTACGGCGGCCTTATAGGCGCCCTGGTGTTTCTGGGCACCTATATTCTGGCCTTCCCCATACCCAACGGATACCTGAACCTGGGAGACGGATTCATTCTCATCAGCGCCGTCATCCTAGGCCCCTTTGCAGCGGTGCCAGCCGCCATCGGGTCCATCCTGGCAGATATTTCAGCAGGATATGCCATGTATGTGCCCTTCACCTTCGTCATCAAAGGCCTCGTGGCTTACGTTCCTGCACTGCTCCTCAAAGGAAAGAAAATCACCTGGAAAACCCTTATTCTCCCCTTTGCCGCAGCTGAGCTGATCATGGTGGCAGGATACTTCGTTGCAGACACCATCTTATGGGATCTGGGTGGCATCGCCGCGCTTCCCTTCAACCTGCTGCAGGGTCTTTTCGGCCTGCTCATCGGCATTCTCGGAACCGTGGTGGTGCTGAAAAGCGGAATCAAAAGATCCTAAGTACTTAAAAAGAAGATTTCATGAACTGATACTGAAAGCCTGATGGACCGCTCTCCTCTCCTTTCCCTCCAGGAAAAGAGACAGAGCCTCCTATCAGGCTTTCCTTCTTTTTTCTGCTATTTTATTCCAGAAGCACATACCCCTTCTATGCATCCAAATCTTTTTCCTGCACTGCTTATCTTCTTGTTGTGGGAATGCTTATCCTTCATTGATTGGAAGCCTCATTAATGCTATATTTAAATCAAGAAACAACGGAGGTAGACGCTTATGAAAAAGATATTCGCCATCCTGCTCATCGTACTGGGCTTTGTGCTCATCTTTTCGCCCAAGGTCAAAGATGAGGTCGTGGAGAAGACCGTAAAAGATACAGTGGAAGTCGTAGAGACCATCACTCCGGAAGAAATCAAAGTCAATGAGGAAAATGAGGAAGCTGAGTTCGACTTCTCCATTGTGGAAGACATCAGCGTCACAGGGACGCTCATGGACTCCGCCAAGATCAACACAGATCTTCTGGTGGGCCAGCTGGTCATCCCCAGCGTGGATATGAACATCCCCATCTTCCGAGGCATCAACAACGCAAATCTTCTGGCAGGCTCCGCTACCATGAGAAGCGACCAGAAGCTAGGCGTCGGAAACTACCCCCTTGCAGGACACTACATGAAGGATAAGAATGTGCTCTTCGGTTCCCTCATGGACGTGAAGGAAGGGGATGTGATCCGTATGACGGACAAGGAGACCATCTATGAGTATGTGGCCTACGATGTCCTTCTCGTGCCCGATACCGCCGTCTACATCATCGATGATGCGGAAGCCGATAAAAGAGGAAAACCCATCGTTTCTCTCATGACCTGCTACTATTCCAGCAGCACCGGAAAAAGGTACTTCGTCATGGGTGAACTGGCAGATACCTACCCTTACACCAAAGAAGCTTTCCATGCGGAATAAACCGTATACCAGGCATAATGAAATGAATATCAAAACAGAAAGAAACGCAGCCGTTTAAAGGGGGGACCTCTTATCGGCTGCGTTTCCATCTATTTTAAATTGAACAAGAAAATAGCAAGTTGTTCTAGAGCACTTCCTCCTGCTCCATACCGATGAGATCAAACTTCTCACGGCTCACAATGATTTCAAAATGATCCTTCTTCGGCTTTTTCGTCTTCACCAGCACAGAACGTGTGCTGAGATCGTAGTACCAGCCTTCCATAGACTCGTCCAGATTCTCCTTCACCAGGAAGCGCGGCAGCATATGGCCATCCACGCTGACCCATAAGGCACCCTTCTCCTTGCTCAGCACCTGTAGGGTCAGATCCGTCACCGTGTCTTCATAGGAACCTTCCTTGTCAAAGGTGATGACGATCTTCTCCCCGGCATCCACACGGATGCTGGTTCTGCTGTATATGCCATCCTCAAAGCCCCTTGTGTGCCCATCATCATCATAGAAGAGGAAACTGCTTCCCTTGTCGGCGCTGATGACGAAATCCAGGCTTCTCATGACATCCGTGGATGCCTGATGAATATCCTCTGAGGTCATGAACACGGCATCGCTTCTCAGGAACATGGGAATGGACTGCTCCATCACCGGGATGGTGATGGTCTGTCCGCCCTCATAAGCTCTGTAATGATCGTTCATATCATACCAGGTGGCTCCCTTGGGCAGATAAAGCCTGCGCTCCTTAGCGCCCTTCTCCACCACGTTGGCCACCAGAACCGATGGTCCGAACAGGAAGGTCATATGCTCATCGCCGTAGCAGTCCGGATCCTCAGGGAATTCCAGAAACAGCGGTCTCATGGCAGGAACACCTGATTCATGAGCCTGTCTCATGAGCGAGTACAGATACGGAATCATGCGGTATCTCAGTGCAAAGGCTTCCTGAATCTCAGGAAGATGCTCCGCATACATCCAGGGCTGGGTCACGGTATTATCCGTGTTGGCTGAATTCATGCAGAACCTTGGCTGGAAGACGCCGCTCTGGATCCATCGGAGCAGAAGCTCCCCTTCCGGTGCAGGTCCTGCAAAGCCACCGATGTCGCAGCCCATGTTCGGTACGCCGGAAAGCCCCATGCCCAGAATGGTGGCGATGTTGAACTTCACCGTTCTCCAGTCCGTGAGATTGTCTCCTCCCCAGACCTGGGCATATCTCTGGATACCGGCGTAGCCGGCACGGTTGATGATGTAGGGGCGCTCCTCCGGATACATCTCCGCCAGAGCCTTCTTGCCCACATAAGCCATCATGTTGGAGTGAATGATCTTCAAATTCTCCATGCTGCCCCCTTTTCCGTTATTGTCGCAGAGAGCCCTTCGGTCTTCCACGCCATCGTATTCACAGTTGTCGTTCCAGACGGTTCTGGACCCCTTGGCCAGCAGCGTCTCCTTGAGCAGCTCCTTCCAGGTGTTTCTGCCTGAGGCACTGGTGAAGTC
>RZYZ01000451.1 GCA_009930125.1 Clostridia bacterium
CGGATGAAGTGGTGATGACCTTGGCAATGCTTCTGAAGATATTTTCTTCCTGAAGTGACTCAATCAAGGTTCTTTCAAACTCGTCAGGCACTAGATAGCCGCCCTCTGAATCCGTACCAATCTGAAGGGCATTCTGCACATCATAACTGTTCTTGTTTCTCATGGCTTTCCAGAATGCTTGTCGATACTCATTGGAGGCTCTACCCTTTTTCTCTTCTCCGCCCATGGCACTTCCTGGCTTATTGGTAATAGGAGATGAAGTTGGACGGGCAAGCTCCTCATCGATGGTGGCTCTGCGCTCCAGTCTTTCGATTTCTTTTCCCAGGTTGACTACTTCCGCTTCCATCTTGTCGTAGGTGGCAGTGTCTTCATCAGAAAGCATACCGTCAGTTCCTCTTTTGCTATCCAGGAAAGCTTTCGCATCTTCCCAGGCTTTTGCTCTCTTTTCTCTCAGTTCAAGAATTTTGTTCATATCATTTTCCTCCTCAAATTAGTGAGCGATCAAGCTCAGTCTTTTTTCCAGCTGTTCAATTGGTGTTCTGTTCTCCGGTTTGGGTGGGATAAGCTTGGTTAGTAGTGAATTTGCTACAGCGGCTCTTGAAAACATCACAGCTTCCAGCGGTTCACCCTCCACTTTCTCCTCCTCACCGGAAAATAGAATTGTATCTGCAAATCCCAGCTCCACTGCTTTTCTTGCATTGAACCAGGACTCTGCATCCATCAAGTGGGATATCTTTGTTCTTGTAAGACCTGTCTTGATTTCATAAGCATTCATGATACTTTCCTTAACCTCTGACAGCATCTCACTGGCCTTTTGCATTTCCTTTGAATCCCCGATGGCTACCGTCATGGGATTGTGGATCATCATCATGGCCACAGGTGACATCTGTACTTCCGTTCCCGCCATTGCAATAACAGAAGCAGCTGATGCAGCTAAACCATCAATCTTCACCGTCACATTTCCCTGATAGTCCATCAGCATGTTGTAAATCTGTGCGGCTGCAAAAACATCTCCGCCCGGAGAATTGATCCAAACGGTAATATCTCCCTGAGCCGACTCCAGCTCCTCCTTGAATAGCTTTGGAGTCACTTCGTCCCCATACCAGGTTTCATCTGAAATTTCTCCATTTAAAAAGAGGGTTCTTTCACCCTCATTCTTGACCCAGTTCCAAAATTTGCGCTTCATCTGCTTTCCTCACTTCCCTTCTTATTTGCTGACTCACTCTGACCTTGACCGCCAAACAAACCGGCATCCTTCAGCTTTGTCATGTTGCCATTGATTAGATATAGG
>RZYZ01000452.1 GCA_009930125.1 Clostridia bacterium
CGATAAGACGATCCCCACCAGAACCTTCACGGAAAGGCTGGTAAGCATATGGGCTTTCTGCATGGTCTTCTCCGAGAATCGGTCTTTTCTGATTTCATCAGAAAGCACCATGAGATGATTCACAAGGAAGATGCTGAGAATATAAGGCAGCGCCCTGACCAGGTGCTGAAGCAGAAGAAACACCTCGCTCAGAAAGAGATTCTGACTGGGGTCCGTGTTTCCTGCAAGAAAACTCTTTCTTGCTTCCAGATAGCCTCCGAAGGACAATCCGAATACGTTGAACACGAAAAGGATGTTCAGAAACCCGAGAAGCCAGACCAGATACTTCGACACCTCACGTTTCTCTGCGCCCAGAAAAATCCGCAGGGCCTTGAGCACCCCATAGGCGATGAGGACCGAGTAGACACTTCCTCCAAGGAAGGCTTTGCCCACAGGCACCCCTGCAGCACTGCCAAACACCATGCCCATTTTGCCGGGATTGATCATATAGTACAAAACCAGGAGCAGTACTCCGCTTAGGAAGAGCAGCAGATGATCTTCCTTCTCCGCCTTCTTCTTTCTGAATCGGAGGAAATAAATCACTGCCGGAATCAGGCTCAGAAGAAGATAGAAAACCAGGGCCAGGATATTGCCTGCACTGCCTGAGAGAGACAGCGTTCTCAGAATCTTTCCGATCTGCTCAAAAGGAAAGGCCATGAGGGAACTGAAGACTTCAGGCAGGCTTGCTTTCAGAAGGAAAAACGCCACTAGGAGAACCCCTTCGACTACGAGTATTTTCTTAAAGATATTCTGTTTCATACCATCCTCCATGAATTATTGTCTTACGATAATTTAATACCTGTAGTATACGCCATAAATTATTGTTTTACAATAATTTTGTAAAAATAATCCGTGAAATGAAAAAAAGCAGGCTCTTCGCTCTGCTTTTACCACACGCTTCATCATGCTGCTTCAGTTCTGATCAGGCTCAAGGAAATTAAGTACGGCTCCAAAAAGATTTGCGTCATTTCTGAAGGTGCAGGGAACAATGGACACGTCAAGAGCCTCTGCACCCCGGTCCTTCAGATGCTGCACCACTTTCCCTGAAATGCGTTCTATGAGGTCTTCCCGGTCCGAAATCCCTCCCCCTAGAATCACAAGGTCCGGATTAAATGCCACAGAAAGATTGTAGATGCCCCTGGCCAGTGCATCCATGAGACTTTCCACATGCTTCATCGCTGTGGGCTCTCCTCGGTCCGCTTCCCTGAAAAGAAGGGTGCCATCTGCCGCATCCAGCCCCATTTCTATTC
>RZYZ01000119.1 GCA_009930125.1 Clostridia bacterium
ATCATATTGTGTTCCATACATCTTTAGAGGATTTCCAGCTACATCAAAGGTAATGATCTTTCCGCTATCTCTTACCCATATGTAGTCTCCTGACTCCTGTCTGATTCTGTATTCCATCTCAAAATGCGCCGATTCTTTTCTGATCGTGCTTAAAAGAGTTGCGATTACTTCTTTCTGCTCTTCAGGATGAAGTCTTTCCTCCCAGTCTTTCAGGGTTATGTGATTTTCATCAGGACTGCACCCTCTTATCTCTGCATACCTTCTATTTGTCTGTACTTTTCCTGTTCTGATATCCAGTTCCCATGTTCCAACGTTGGAGGCTTCTAATGTATGTTTCAGCTTATCCCGTTCCAACTGAAGTTCATGTTGGGCTTCTCTTGCTTCCGTCACATCAGAACCCACTGCCTGATAGATTTGCTGCAGTCCTTGGTTCTCTAGTCTAGTTACTCTCCAGGAGATCCACTTTTTCTTTCCCTCATGATTACGAATGATATCCTCGAAAGTGGTTTCAGTAACTTCATTTTTCAGCTCAGTAAATATTCTACCCCAATAGGCCTGATGCTCTTTTGAAATATATGAGTAGATATTATTTTCAGCTTTAAGATTCAATTCATTCACCAGATTTTCGGCAGCTGCATTTACATAAACTATTTCACCCTGTGCATCAAATCTTACAATCAGCTCCTTCTGAGTATTAAGAACTGATTGAAGCTGATTTTTTGTTTCAATGAGATCGATATTTGCTTGCATTCTTTCAAATACAAATAGAAGTGTCTGACCAAACTGATGCAGAATCCTTCTTTCCTCATTTGTGTAGCTCCTTAGTCTTTTAACCGAGTCAAGCCCTAGGAACCCTCTGCAGATTCCATCATAAAATAAAGGTACCGTCAGAAGACTCTTTACATTCTGTGATTCCAATATTCTTCTCACTTCATCCTCTTCACTTAATCCAAATACATCGTCAATATAAATATCTCTCCCCTCAGTGTGTTCTCTTACCCAAGGATCGATATTTTCCAGTCGTATCTCCTGCAGATTGTCAATCATCGGCTCAATGTCTTGATCGCACCACTCGTACGAATTACTGCAGGTTCCTTTTTTGAAATTATAATCAAAAATATAAACTCGATCAGCCTTAGTAAATTCTCCAATTAGCTTCAGTGCATTCTGAATTTTATCATTATATGCAGATAATGATGTGCTAATAAAAGAATACATGATTTCTGCAATAACGCTTTCAAGATTACCATTTCTCAGTTCATCGTGACTCATGATATCCTCCTTGACAAAAAAATAGAGATTTGTATATTTTTTATTCATAGTACTATGTTTTGAGATTTTTTGTTCACTAATCGTGATTTTATATATGAAAAAGGATGTAAAAATCACAATGTGTGGTTTTTACATCCATATGTTTTTTTATTACTCAGCCTTCCTCTCTTCTGATCAGGGATTCGATGATCTCCTCATACTTTTCTTCACTGATGATGTACTTCTTCCGGTAGATCACAAAGCTTACGACAATCAGCAGCAGTGGAAGGAGCATCATGGCGGACTTCATGATGAGGAGACCACGCTCGGAGAGCAGTTCTCCTTCACCCAGTGAATTGATGCCGGAAATGACCAGGGTATACCCTACGATGCCGTTGGCCACGGCCGCGCCCATCTTGTTGATGAAGGGCTGGATGGCAAAGGTTACGCTTTCGTTTCTTCTGCCCAGTTTCAGATGGCCATACTCAATGGTATCTGCCAGAAAGACCAGCATGAGCAGCTGAATGAAGGCCTGCCCCACAAACAGCAGAATGCCCGCAGCTCCGATGAAGATCATATTGGCTGGAGAAAAGAAGAAGATGAGATATCCGATGACGATGAGAATGATGGCGGATTTATACAGGGTTTTCCTGGGATGCCTCTTGCTGAACCAGGGAAAGGCCAAGAGCGCCAGAATCTGTGAAACCCCCAGGATGATGGCGAAGATGCTGTACATGTTCTCATTGAGAAACACATACTTGAAATAGTAGACCCCGAAGCTTGTGGTGGTCACGTATCCGATCATGAAAAGCGCCATGGCCACTGCCGTCACCAGAAGCTGATCGTTCTGGGTCAGTGCGCGGATCATGCCTTTCAGAGTCGTCTTGGGCTGATCCTTGCCGCCGATGACCGGCGGTTCTTTCACAAAGAACACCGTGACCATCTGGAAGACCATCATGATGATGACCAGGATGATGGTGTAGGTGAGAAATCCCCTTTTCAGGCTGCCTAGGGCATCACCCAGAAGATTCGTCACGGGAATCACCGATGCCACCACCACAAAGAGACCGATGTTCGCGAAAATTCGAGCCAGTGCACCAATCTCTTCCCGTTCCTTCTGGTCATAGCTTAAGCTTGGCATCATGGACCAGTAGGAGATATCATTCATGGTCCATGAAATCCCCCAGAGAAGATAGAACACGGTGAAATAAGCGATGTAGGAGGACCCTGTCAGGTCCATGTCCATGAAGAGCAGGACGGCCACCACGGCGCTTAGCACAACCCCTATGGTCATCCAGGGCTTGTACTTGCCGTATCTGGACCGGGTATTGTCCACAATGACCCCCATGATGGGATCATTGAAGGCATCAAAGACCCTGGCCAGCATCATGATGGTGGTGATGGTGATGAGGACACTGTCCGTCACCCCCACCACTTCCGTGATGAACACGATGAGATACATGCTGACCATGGAGTAGACCATATCTCTTCCGATGGTCCCCATGCCGAAGGCGAACTTGTTTCTTTTAAAGGACTTACCTGTCTCCATTCTCTTCTTCCCCCTTACTGATTACCGTCATGAGCTGAGAGCCGAAGTCTCCCAGCATTCTGGTTTCTTTGGAATAGCCTGTGCCCATGAACTGCTGACTGATGCGGATTCCGGACTGAAGCAGATCTCCGTAGGCATCATAGCGCTCCACATTATGGGGCAGTCTGTAGATCTTCCGCGCATTTCTCAGAATCAGTCCTCCAGGTTTCAGTTTCACCGGCGTGATGTGCTTCAGGAGCTCTCCGAAGGCTTCAATGTCCATGGAGGCCTTCACGGTCTCCACCTGATACAGCCTTTCCTTCTGAAGCCCTTTGAACCGGAGAACATCAAAGGAGGGACTGGGCTTCTGGAGAATCTGGAAGTTCCCCAGCACTGCTTTCTCCTGATCTTCACGGACCACCATGAAATTCACGCGGTTGTCCTTCTCCTCATCGTACCTGTAGAACCTTCCGAACTGCATGAGCTTCCGATGGGCTTTATACCAGCTGATCTGCTGGGTGATTTCCTCTTTTTCCTTCAGATTGAGATGCTGAAGGTCCAGCTCATATCCCAGCAGGCCAAAGGAGGCTGCATGGAAACGGGTTTCCAGGGGCGTCCTTCTCAAGGTCTGCTGGTGGGGACTCTGGGATACATGGGCACCCATGGTGGAGGGTGGATAGAAGTAGCTGAGTCCTCCCTGGATCTTCAGCCGCTCAATGGGATCCGTATTATCCGAAGCCCAGGTCTGGGGCATATAGCACAGCATGCCAAGATCAAACCTGTTTCCTCCACTGGAGCAGGACTCAAACAGCACATCGGGAAAATCCTCCGTGATCTTTCTGAGCACTCTGTAAAGTCCCAGAATATAGCTGTGAAAAGCCATGCCCTGGTGGGGAACCGCTTCTGAAAAAAGGTCGCTGATATGCCGGTTCATATCCCACTTCACGTAGGCAATGGGTGCGCTGGCAAGCACCTTCTCCACCTGACTGATGATATAGCTCTGCACCTCTTCTCTGGCCAGGTCAAGGACCAGCTGATTTCTTCCTTTGGACGGTTTCCTTCCCGGTGCACGGATGGCATACTCAGGATGCTTTCGAAAGAGAGCGCTGTCCTCATTGACCATTTCCGGTTCGAACCAGAGACCGAAATAAAGCCCCATGGCATTGATTTTGTCGGCTAGTCCACGGATACCGCCTGGCAGCTTCTTCCGGTTCACCTCATAATCTCCAAGGCCTGCGGTATCATCGCTGCGGTCACCGAACCAGCCATCATCCAGGACAAAAAGCTCCACCCCCAGCTTCTTTGCTTCTCTGGCCATGGATAGAATCTTCCGCTCATTGAAATCAAAGAACGTGGCTTCCCAGTTGTTCAGAAGCACCGGCCTCTCTTTCCCGGACCATCTTCTGCTGATCACATGGTGATTCACGAAATCATGAAAATGATGACTGAGATCGTTCAGTCCTTTTCCGGATGTGGTCAGCACCGCTTCCGGCGCTTCAAAAACCGCCCCAGGCGCAAGAGGCCAGAGAAAGTTGTGTGGACTGATTCCTGTCATCACCCGCACAATGCCGTGACTGGACACCTCCACAGCTGTTTGATGATTTCCGCTGTAGAGGAGATTCACCCCATAGCATCTTCCATGATCTTCTGTGGTATCAGGCCTGGCCAGAATCACACCAGGGTTGTGCCGATTGCTGCTGGACCCTGTACTGGATTCATTCACCAGGGTTCCATAGGCATGGTTTCTCCTGTGGGCATGGGCTTCCCGGATCCATCCTCCATCCAGCGTGATCACATCAAAACTTTCGGAGAGAAGATCCAGAGATGCACTCATGATCTTTCTCACCTTGAGGGTCTGATCCGTCCCATTCTTCAGAAGGACCCTTCTGGTGATGACATCCGCATCATAAAACACCGTGTAGATGAGCTTCAGCGTCACCGGGAAGAGCTTATCCCTCAGGGTGACGATGAGGGTCACAGCATCCTCACCGTGGGCTGTGGGCAGCGTTTCCATGGGCAGTGTTTCTTCGATGATTTCATGCCCCGCATAGACGAAGTCCGTCACAAAGGACCCGTCGGGCATCTCCATCTCCATCGGCATGATTCTGTAATCGCCTTTTCCGTTGGGCGCATATTCCAGAGGAAGAAGATCCAGAGACATGGCCCCCTCCATATACAGCACCGAGCTTCCCGCTCCGGCATTCTGTTTCATATGGATCGCGCGAAAATCCTGCTCCCTGAGGCGATCTCCATAATGAAGATTCTCCAGATGCCCCGAGGGAAGGACGCGGAAAATATAACTGGTTTCACGGGTTGTGAGCATAAAAACCTTGTTCTTTTCAGTAATCACCCAATCACTTCCTGTTTTCTATAATATTTCTTCTTACTGCTTTCATTCTACCATGAAACCCATTACAGATATATATCGGAAATGTCTTCATTCCAGTTGTTCTGCAGGAACGAACCGGTTTCAGGAGTTCTGCATATTCCAGTAGTGCTTTGTAACGATTGAATATATAATAGATTGTGAAAGGTAACCACTTCTACAGTCCACAAAAACTTTACTATTTTGGTTCTCTGGGAGGCAAAATAACAGTGACTATAACATTACAAGAGTTTATATAAATATATTTAATTACTTCAATATTTAGGTTATGCTAGAAGAAATGTGATTATATGAAGTATTATACGATTGGTGAATTTGCAGAGCTGTGGGGAAATCCGTAGCTTGGCTGAGGGAAAACCAGAAGTGTCAGGAAAAAACCGTGGACGACAGACTGTTCTCCGATGCGGAGTCCAGACGTGATGTCTGGAACCGTCTGAAGGACTTCTATGAAAGCATTCTTGCGGATGAAAGCGAGCATATCCTCATCGTCTCCTTCTTCCAGGTGAATCCGGATGGAAAGCATATCCTGAGAAGACTGTCAGATCTCTCCTACATCCGATGATATTTCAAGTTCTTATCCGAAACCTGAAAAGGGCTCATTTCCTTGTGAAATGAGCCCTTCATACTTCCATATTTTCCAGTATTCTTTTTCTATTCGTAGGTCAGTACTGCTGTCTGAGCTGGCGTCTCCGGTGTGATTTCGATGCTGCTTTCCTCATATCTCTTCACATCATCACAGAGAGCCAGGAATTCATCCAGATGCTGCAGCTCGTCAAAGCCGTATCGCTCTGTTCTGTAGTGCATCGGAATGACCACCCTCGGTGTGATTCTGTCTATGAGCTTCTTTGCCTCTTCTGCTCCTATGGTGTAGCATCCACCCACAGGAATCATCACTGCATCCAGATTCTTCAGGTTTTCAATCTTGTCATCGCCCAGTTCTTCTCCCACATCTCCGAAGTGTGCAAATCGAAGCCCCTCTTTTTCAAAGAGAAGGATATCGGAAAGCCCTCTTCTTCTGCCCTGGGATGTGTCATGGGCGCAGGGGATTCTTGTAAGTCTGAATGGTGTCGTGCGGTCATTGTCTCGTATGGTTACAGCTTCCACTTGACACTCCCACAGCTAAAGCAATGGGATTCTTGGGTGATTAAACGCCAGTCTGTTTCCAGTAGGCGAGTATGACCCCAAGCTGAGGGCATGCCATT
>RZYZ01000120.1 GCA_009930125.1 Clostridia bacterium
TCCTTTGGAGGAGGGGGTCATGGACAGGGAGAAGGGGATATTCGGTACCTATGTTCATGGAATCTTTGAAAATGCAGGTTTCACCAGATCTCTACTGGATCATCTCTGTGAAAGGAAAGGCGTACCTCCCTTAGAGGAAACGATCACCGATTACTGGGACCATCGGGAGGATGAACTGGATAAACTGGCAAAGATCGTACGGGAACATACGGATATGGAGAAGATCTATGCAATACTTGATGAAACCTGAGCCGTCCTATGTTCTCCTTGCGCTGATGCTGGATTTTCTCCTGGGAGACCCTGAAAGGATCTATCATCCGGTCAGAAGCATCGGGCTTTTCATCTCAAACGCGGAAAAACGAATCAGAGAGAGAAAAACATCTCCGTTAGGTCTAAGGCTATGGGGGCTTCTCCTGTGGACCATCACGGTATCGGCAACCTTTCTTGCAGTGTACGGGCTGCTTTTCATCGTGGCGAGAATCCATCCGTTTCTTGTTATCCTGCTGCAGATTCTGCTGATCTGGCTTGGCCTTGCAGCCAGGTCCCTGGAAAGAGAAAGCGGTAAAGTGATTGCGCCCCTTCAAAGGGGAAATCTTCCAGAAGCCAGAAAACGTCTTTCCTATATTGTAGGTAGAGACACAGAATCCCTTGGACAGGAAGGCATCATCAGAGCTGCCGTGGAGACTGTAGCAGAAAACACATCAGATGGAGTCATCGCGCCGCTGTTCTATGCCTTTCTTGGAGGAGCCCCGCTTCTCTGGGTCTACAAAGCTGTGAACACGCTGGATTCCATGGTGGGATATAAGGATGATAAGTACGGAGATTTAGGCTATGTTTCAGCAAAAATGGACGATCTCTTGAACTACATTCCCGCACGCCTCACGGCTCTTTTCCTCATACTGTCTTCCCTTCTGCCTGGATATTCCTTCAGAGGAAGTCTTCGGATATGGATACGGGACAGAAGAAATCATAAAAGCCCGAACTCGGCTCATCCAGAAGCAGCAGCCGCAGGAGCGCTGGGCATTCAGCTTGGAGGAGATGCGGTCTATGCCGGAAAGAACGTGCAGAAACCATTCATTGGCGATGAAAGAAACCTTCCGGAAGTGGAGGATATCAGAAAGGTCCATCGGCTGATGTATAGTGCCACGATTCTCTTTACACTGACCTGTAGTCTCATCCATTTACTGATCTTGAAAGGAGGTGATTTGTTTGAATTATCATGGTGGTGATATCTACCAGTACAAAGAAGAAAAGACGGACTTCAGTGCCAACATCAATCCCCTGGGTATTCCCGAGCATTTCAGAAAGGTTCTCTTTGAAGATCTGTCCTGCCTAACCAGATACCCGGATAGGCAATACAGAAAACTGAAGGCATCCATAAGGAGCTATCTTCAGCTGGACCAGGAAGATCATGTGGTACTGGGAAATGGTGCCATCGAAGTGATCTATAAAACCATACAGGCGCTCCCTGTGAAGAGAGTGCTCATAGCATGTCCTACCTTCTCAGAATACGAAAGAGCTGCCAGGATGGCTGGGATTCCCGTACGGGAAGAAGTTCTCTATGACAGGAAGGGAAAACTCGACGGACCAGGGCTTATGAATCTTCTGGAGGAGAAGGACCTGGTCATATTATGCAATCCGAACAACCCTACAGGGACGCTGACCTTGAAAGAAGAGCTCCTTGCGCTGAGTGAAATCATAAAGGAAAGGCAGGGATATCTGCTCATTGACGAAACTTTCATCGAGTTTACAAAGGACTATCCGGAAACAAGCATCATAGACGCAAGAGAGGAGAATCTCATCGTCATAAGAGCCTTGACGAAATACTTCGGTATGCCTGGAGTCAGGCTGGGGTATGGTGTGTTTCATCAGAAGGAACTGGCAAGAGAAGTGGAAGAGCGCATGGAACCCTGGCACATCAATTCCATAGCGGACCTTGCAGGACAGTGCGTGCTTCATGACAGAACATATCAGGAAGCGACTAGAAAATGGATTCTGGAGGAAAGAGCTTTCTTTATGAAGGAACTGGAGAAGCTTACAACCTTCACGTTTCTACCCACACAATCGAATTTCATACTGGTGAATTCAAAGAGACATAAGGCAGAGAAGATTCAGGAAGTGCTTCTTGAGGCAGGGCTCCTGATCCGGCTTCCCATCGGATTCAAGGGACTCAGCGACTATGCATTCAGAATTGCCATCAAGGACCGTGCCTCAAACAGGAAGCTACTAGCAGAACTGGAGAAGATCGAAGGGAGCTTCAGCAGAAATCAGGAAAACAGAACGAATCTAACATAAAAATAAAAAAATGGAGTGAATGAAATGAAAAGAAGAATAGTAGCCTTACTGACTGGAATAATCCTTACTGCAGGTGTCTTCACCGGATGCGGCGTCAAAGAGGAAGTAGACGCGCCAATAGAGAGTGAAACCATCGAAACGCCGGCAGATGCAGAAGAAGTGAATGAAGAGCATACCGTCTATCCATTAACCATAGAAGATTCCTTTGGTAGTGTGGTGGTCCTTGAGAAGAAACCGGAAAGAATTGTTTCCGTTGCTCCAAGTATAACTGAGACGATTTTTGCCCTGGAAGCGGAAGATCTCCTTGTGGGCAGAACGGATTATTGTGATTATCCTGTGGAAACCGCTGATGTGGAATCCATCGGCAGCCTGAAGGAGCCGAACATCGAGAAGATCGTGGAGCTTGAGGCAGATCTGGTCATCGCCTCTACACACTTCAGTGAGGATGTTTATGAAAAACTGAGTGAGCTGGACATTCAGGTGATTGTACTGAATCCCAATGACAGCTTCGAAGGAGTCTTCGGGGTCATAGAGGCTCTAGGGGAAATTACAGATGAAAACAGCACTGCAGCTCATATTGTTGAAGGAATGAAGGCCTCGATCCTTGAGGTCACGGAGAAAGTCAAGGGACTGGAAGCGCCTAGCGTGTATTACGTTGTCGGGTATGGGGAGTTTGGAGATTATACGGCAGGCGGAGATACCTTCATCAGTGAGATGATTGGCATGGCCAATGGCAGAAACATCGCCGATGATGTGGAAGGCTGGAGCTACAGCATAGAAAAAATCGTTGAACATGATCCGGATCTTCTCATCGTGTCAGAGTACCATGATGCGAAAAGCGGTGTGATGGAAGCGAACGGATATAAGGATCTGCGCGCCGTGAAGGAAGGCAATGTCTTTGAAATAGACAACAATCTCATTGACAGGCAGGGGCCAAGACTGGCGGAAGGATTCAACGCTCTGGCCAGACTCATTCATCCGGATGCGTTCAAATAGGTGAGAAGATGAGCTTTATTGAAAGGAGGGGATTTTATCGGTCCCTTTTCTTCCTGCTCCTTCTTGCACTTCTGATGCTGATGATTTTTGCCAGCACCCTTGGCGCAGCGGACATATCCTTCATGGATGCGATAGTGATTCTCATGAGGAAACTGCCGGTAGTGGGAAAACTGATTCAGGAAGAAGGACTGAAAACCCATGAAGTCATCATGCTGAACATACGTCTGCCCAGAGTGATTCTCTCAGCGGTCATCGGCATGGGTCTTTCGGTGGTGGGCGCGGCCTTTCAGGGCATGTTCAAAAATCCCATGGCAGATCCCTATATCATCGGGGTATCTTCAGGTGCAGCCTTGGGTGCAAGCATTGCCATCACAGTTGGCGGCGTCTTCCTTGCAGGAAGATTTCCCTCTGTTCAGTTCATGGCCTTTCTGGGCGCGATTCTTACAGTGGTCTGTGTATATGAGATCGCTAAAGTCGGTACAAAGATTCCGGCAGTGACGCTTCTTCTGGCGGGGGTTGCGGTCAGTGCCATGGCTTCGGCCATGATTTCCATCCTGATGATTTTCAACAGGGATCAGGCAGACAGCATCATTTTCTGGACCATGGGCTCTGTGGCGGCTGCCAGGTGGGGGCAGATTCTCTACCTCCTTCCTGTGGTGGGCATGGGTACGCTGGTCATCCTGTATTACGCGAAAGATCTCAATCTGATGATGGCAGGGGATGATACAGCACACAACCTGGGTGTGGAAATTGAAAAGACGAAGAAGGTGCTTCTGGTGGTGTCTTCTCTCATGATCGCATTCATCGTGTCGTCCAGCGGGATCATCGGGTTTGTGGGGCTCATTGTTCCCCATGGGATCAGACTGCTTCTAGGTCCGGACCATCGGGTGCTGATTCCGTTCTCGGCCATAGGGGGTGCAGTGTTTATGATTGTATCCGACACGCTGGCAAGGACAGTGCTAGCGCCCATGGAAATACCAGTAGGGGCCGTCACCGCGCTCTTTGGCGCACCCTATTTCATCTATCTGCTGCGCAGAACAAAATTAAGGGGGATTTCTCTATGAATAGGATCACTGTGAATAATCTGGACTTTTCCTATGAGGCTGCTCCTGTTCTCTGTGGTATAGACCTTTCACTGGAAAAAGGGCGGTTCTACAGCATACTAGGACCCAACGGATCGGGCAAGACCACGCTGCTTAAGAATCTTCAGAAGCTACTGCGTGCCGATCGAAACTGTGTGTACATTAATGGAAAAGACATCACATCGATTTCCGTGAAAGAGCTTTCGAAGATACTGGCGGTGGTTCCCCAGGAAACGCGAATGGATTTCGATTTCTCCGTGCTGGATATGGTGCTCATGGGACGGTCTCCCTATCTGAAGCGATTCGAAACAGAGAGCAGAAGTGATCTGGAGCTGGCCGAAAAGGCCATGATGATCACCGATACATGGAGACTGAAAGACAGATCCGTGCGAAGCATCAGCGGAGGAGAACTGCAGCGTGCCATCGTGTCCCGCGCCATGGTACAGGATACGGAGATTCTTCTTCTGGATGAGCCGGTTTCTCATCTGGACATCCATCATCAGATTGGCATTTTGAAGACTGTATCCGGGTTTTCAAAGTCAAAGGAAATCACAGTGGTGGCAGTGCTTCACGATCTGAATCTCGCCATCGAATTCAGTGATTCCGTGATTCTTCTAAATCACGGAGAAATCAAAGCCATGGGTTCCCCAGAAGAAGTCATTACGGAAGAGAGGATCAGAGAAATGTACAATATGAACTGCATGATCATCAGAAACCCTTCTTCAGGTAAACCCCATGTCATTCCAACAGAAATAAACATATAAGGAGATTCACATGAATAAAGGATTTGTACAGATTTATACAGGAGATGGAAAAGGAAAGACAACAGCCGCATTGGGGTTATCCTTTCGCGCGGCAGGCAGAGGGAAAAAAGTTCTGTTTGTTCAGTTTCTGAAAGGCATCCGGACCGGTGAGGAAGTCAGTATGGGTGAAAATGAGCAGATTACACATCTGAAATTAGCGGAAACCGTGCGTTTCTTCCATACCCTTTCAGAAGAAGAGCAGGAGGAGTTGAAATCAAGAGTGAAAGGCGAGTGGGTGGCTCTGAAAAAGAGAATCGAAACAGATCCCATGGATATTCTTGTTCTGGATGAAATCATGGCTGCCATGCATCATGGACTGGTGGATGAAGCGGACGTATTGGAACTTCTGGCTACGAGACCCGTGCCTATGGAAGTGATTCTCACGGGCAGAAATGCATCGGATAGACTGATGCAGGAAGCTGACCTGGTGACGGAAATGGTGAACTGCAGACATTACTACAGCAAAGGCGTATTGTCCAGAGTCGGAATTGAATACTGAAAACTTGAGCTTCGGGCAATGGCCCGGAGCTTTTTTCAGGATAAATATATGGAAATATCAAATTTGAGGCTGTAAACCATTATAATCTCATATTTCGTTGAAAAATGCCCCTAATTACGATAAAGTACATATATAATAGTAGGTATAGATTCATTATTTTAAATTTACTAGGTGGGGTGCATAATGAGCAAGACAGCTTTACAATCAAGAAAAAACATCCTGATCATGTTTTTTCTTCTTCTTTTTTTCTGGTCCATTATCGATGGGAAGCTTACCGTGGAGTCTGTTCTTCTTGGAGCATGCTCAGCCCTTCTCATCCTCTATCTGAATCGGGACGTTCTTTTCACCAGAGCAGATGGCGGACCCGTGACGCCCAGATTTCTCTGGCATTTCATGACCCTTATAGCGGTTCTGATTGTGGAGATTGTGAAGTCCAACATCAATGTGGCGAAAATCGTGCTAAATCCGAAGATGCCCATCGCACCTTCTTTTGTCAGGGTTCCCGTGCGATTCAGAAAGGATTTCAATAAAGTGCTTTACGGGAACGTGGTGACACTGACTCCCGGTACCCTGACGGTGGATATCGTGGGAGATGAGTACATCATCCATGCGCTGACCAGAGAGGCAGCAGAAGGATTAAAGGGAAGTGCACTGGAAGAGCATGTTCTTCGTCTGGAGGA
>RZYZ01000453.1 GCA_009930125.1 Clostridia bacterium
GATTCAAACTGCAATATGTTTTGCTACGCAAGCGCCATTCATCCCACGGCTGAAGCCGGGCAAGCTCGCTATGGGCTTTCTGGCGCAATTCTTGTAATACGACGATTAAATTTTCATTAATTATACACCAATGCAATGAAATATCGGCTTCCTTGTCCCCATAAGTAAAATAACAGTGAATAAAAAAGTGGTATAATCCATGATTATCAATTATAATATATAATTGGTCTTAAGATATGAAGTATCGCAAATGAAGACTTGCAAATTGAGAATTCCCATCACAATACGTTTGTTGTGATTATAAAGTATATGGAGGAAAAACGTGGAAGATTTAAGAAAAGAAATAGAACGTAGAAGAACCTTTGCCATCATCTCCCATCCCGATGCCGGTAAAACGACACTGACGGAAAAACTGCTGCTTTACGGAGGAGCCATCAGGCTTGCAGGTTCTGTCAAGTCCAGAAAGTCCAAAAACTATGCCGTATCCGACTGGATGGAAATCGAGAAGCAGAGAGGAATTTCTGTCACCTCCTCCGTCATGCAGTTCAATTATGACGGCTATGTCATCAATATTCTGGATACGCCTGGACATCAGGACTTCTCGGAAGATACCTACAGAACCCTCATGGCAGCGGACTCCGCCGTCATGGTGGTGGATGCAGCCAAAGGTGTGGAAGACCAGACCAGAAAGCTTTTCCATGTCTGCTCTCTGAGAAACATTCCGATCTTCACCATCGTCAACAAGATGGACCGTGAAGCCAGAGATCCCTTTGAGCTTATGGAAGACATCGAGAACGAGCTGGGCATCAAGACCTATCCCATGAACTGGCCCATCGGGTCAGGCAAGGACTTCAAAGGGGTCTACGAAAGAGAGTCCAGCAGCATCCAGGTGTTCTCCTCCGCAGGTACCCACGGTTCCAGCACAGTGGCATCTGTGAAGGGTTCCGTGAACGATCCGGTCTTCAAGGATCTCATCGGAGATTCCTACCATGAGGAACTGAAGGAAAACATCGAGCTGCTGGATATCGCCGGAAACGAGTTCGATATGGGTGAAGTGCTGAAGGGGAACCTGAGTCCCGTCTTCTTCGCTTCCGCACTGACAAATTTCGGAATCGAGCCCTTCCTGAAATCCTTCCTGGAACTCACCTCTCCACCACTGCCAAGAGCCACCTCAGAGGGAGAAGAGATTGATGTGTTCAGCGACGATTTCTCAGCCTTTGTCTTCAAGATTCAGGCCAACATGAATCCGCAGCATCGTGACCGTATCGCCTTCATCAGAATCTGCT
>RZYZ01000006.1 GCA_009930125.1 Clostridia bacterium
ATCAGCATTGCAGAAAAATTCTTAAGTTCAAACAAGAAGGATATTCAGGTGAAGAAGGTTTCGGTACTGGAGGATAAAATCCTGCTTGAAGTACATTCAGCGCATTCACTGGAATTTGAAATCCATGAAATCATGAAACTGAACAAGACCCTAATGGATATGTACGGAAAAGAACTGGAAGTGCTCCATACGAAGGAGCCTAGATGAACCGGCCCCTATGATGAAATACAGGATACAAGGAGAAAAGTATGAATTTTAAGCCACTGGATATGAACAGCAAAAAGATTTTCGATCAGTTCCTGACCCCCTATCCTTTTCTTTCTTCCACCTATAATTTCACGAATCTCTTTATCTGGCGTAACGCCCAGAACATCCACTATGCGCATACGGACCAGGCACTGTTTGTGAAAAAAGAAAAGGAGAAGACCTTCTTCCTCCCTCCGATCTGCAAAAACAAGGATCAGAGGAAAGCCGCTTACGATTCCCTTCTCTCTTACATGGAAGAGAACAGTCTGGAGAAGGTCATGAGAGATGTATCAGCGCAGCAGCTGGAGGAAATCAGACAGCTTGGCTACGAGATCACCTTCGAATCAGACCGGGATTCCGCCGAGTACATCTACTCTGTGGAAAGCATGAGCACCTTCAGCGGAAAGGATCTTCACAGCAAGAGAAACCATTTTAATAATTTCATAAGATACAACGAGTATACTATCAGGTATATAGAAGAATCCAAAGAGGACTGTCTTGCCCTTGCTTTGAAGTGGTATGAAGACAGCAGCCAGTCTGAGGCTTTACGGCATGAGCTGACAGGAATCAGAACTCTTCTGGAACATCAGGAATTCTTCGGCATTGTTGGCATTTCTGTTTTTGTTGACGAGATCTGTCAGGGATTTTCTCTGCTGGAAGTACTAAGCGATGAAGTCATATTGAATCACATTGAAAAAGCGGACAGACGCATCAGCGGACTTTATGCTTTCCTTGCGAGAACCTCCATGGAGTATTTCGGAAAAGGGATCCGGTACACAAACAGAGAACAGGATATGGGCATCCCCGGACTCAGAAAGTCAAAGGAATCCTATATGCCGGAATTTCTTGAAGAAAAATACATTGTGACCTTTCACTGACGTAAATCAAAGGAGTGTTGTACGTATGAAAATAACCTTCGGCGGAAATGAAGTGCATCTTTACGGAACCCAGCTGAAAATCGGAGATCTTTTACCCGAATTCACGCTGACGGATACCGGAATGAATGATGTGGAGTCTACAGAACTTTCCACCCCCAAAGTCATTCTGGTTTTCCCATCAGTGGACACTTCAGTCTGTTCACTGGAACTTCTGACTTTTAACGACAGACTGGAATCATTCCCGGATATCCGTGTGTACGGTGTCTCCATGGACCTTCCTTTTACCCAGAAGAGATGGGTGAAGGAAAATGCGGGTGATTATGTCACCATGCTTTCCGACCACAAGTTCAGAAACTTCGGAGAAGTGACCGGAACTTATGTGGAAGAGCTTGCCATTCTGGCTAGAGCTGCTTTTGTCGTCGACAAGGAGAATAGGATCACCTATGCAGAGTATCTGCCTGAAATAGGAGATGAGCCGGATTATGAGAAAATCATGGAAGAAGCGAAAAAAGTCTTCTCCCTGTAGTCTCAGAAATCGGTGAAATAATATAAAAGCGGTGTTTCAACACACCGCTTTTATATTGCTCTGATTCATCAATCCAGTTTTACTGGTAAAGATAATTTTCCTTATAATAGTTCATTTTGCCCGGCAGCTCCTCCACCATTTCATCCAGATAACGATTCAGCACATAGTAGGCTGCCGCATTGGAAGCAGTGTAATCAAATCCTGATTTACCGAAATAGAGCCCCTCTTCATCGAATCGGATGAAGATTTCACCGATTTCCATGATGTCTTTTCGGGTATCCTCTGTATGCTCCGTGAAGATGTGGATGTTGTCTTCAAAAAACCTCAGAACATTCATCCGTTCCTTCTGAGTGAAACCAAACTGCAGCTCGATCTCCCCCCTGGGCACATCCAGATGGCGGATTTCAGCGTCTTTATAATAGGTCCGAACGAACTTCAGAAGATCCTTCCTGATTTCCAAAAGTTCCATCAGGATTCACCTTCCTCTTTCTGAAGCCTGAAGATACCAAACTTGATCTTCACTCCAAAAGCACTGAACTTCTCTTCATATTCCGTCTTGATGTTCTCCGTGAATCCGCTTTCTCCCAGATCCCATGTTCTGTAGATTTCATCAAAATTTTCTTCCCTGAAGTACTCTAGGGATGCTTCAAACAGATCATCATCATCCGTCTTGAACCACACTTCCGTTCCAGGTTTTATGAATCCCTTGTACTTCGTGAGAAATCTTGGATGAGTCAGTCTCCTCTTGTTATGAGAAGCCTTCGGCCAGGGATTACAGAAATTGATGTAGATTTTGGAAATCTCGTTTTCATCAAAAATCTCATCCACACGTTCGATGAACATGGGAATCAGTCTTACGTTGGTCAGTCCCAGCTCATTGATTTTCCGCAGAACAAAAACAAGAACTTCATCCTTCAGGTCGATTGCAATGTAGTTGATATCCGGATTCTGCGCCGCCAGTGTACTGATGAACTGTCCTTTCCCACATCCCAGCTCCAGATGGATGGGATGATTGTTCCCGAAATGCGCACTCCATTTTCCCTTCATATCCCAGGGCTCTATGATGGCCTTGGTATCCTTTTCCATTTCCGGTCTAGCCCACCACTTTTTTCTTAATCTCATTTCATCACCTATTTCAATTTAATCACTTAGAGAAGTATACAATATTTTTCCTGTTTTTTCATCCTCTTCTCTTCTTTTCCTCCTGAAATCGAAAATTCTCTTCAGAATAGGGTGTACTGCATGAAAAATTTTGAACTTATACTGAAATTTGATTTAAGTCATACATTTTTTTCAGTATTCATTGTACGCTAGATGAGAATAATAAAACATGGAGGAATCTTATGAAAGAAAAACTGGCCCCCATACATTTTGTACAGCACAACCGTATCAGAATCCAGGAGAACCTGGAAGCCTTTCTAATCGACATGTTCGGTCTAGAGGCTGCGGATACCCAGTCGGTAGACATTTATGGTCCTAGGACAAGCGAGGAAGCTCTGGAAACCCAGATCGACCATGATAATATCCACGGATGGCTGGAATCCCATCTAGTGGCCAATGAAAAGAGACTCAGCAGGCTCGCGAAAGAGATCATAGACAGCCACGACGAAAACGCTCTTCTGCTCGCCCATGCTGAATATGGAAAGAGACTGGCGGAGTCTCTGAGAGAGAAGATTCAGTTTTCAAACGGAGAGCAGCTCTATGGATACCTGAACGCCATCATGCTGGATGGTATGCCCTGCGATAAGATTAATGAAATGGTTGAATCCGGGGATCGTCATCTGGTCTGGAAAAGCAGAAGTGATCTGCACAGCAGATACTACGCGGAACAGAACCTTCCGGAAAGTCTGTATCCAAGCCTCAGGAGATCCTTTCTCGAAAGCTTTCTGAACACTCTTGATGTTGCCTCTTTTGACATGAATGTCACGGAAGAAGGCATCCTCTACAGAGCAGAATTTTAATAGTTCCATAGCATGATAGCCACTGCTTCCATTTAGAAGGAAGACAGTGGCTATTTTCATCGGATCCTATTTGATTGCTACAGGAAGTCTCTCCTCATGGGACTGAACACATCCACAAGAACACCATCCTCAAGTGCTACGGTTCCATGGAGAACATCCGGTGGCATCAGAAGACTGTCTCCAGCTTTCACCACCTTCTTCTCATCACCGATGGTGAACTCAAAAGATCCACTGACCACATAGGTGGTCTGCAGATGCGGATGTGCATGCAATGCTCCCACTGCACCCTTCTCAAACCTGATTTCACACATCATCATGTCTTCATTATGAGCCAGCACTTTACGATGAACCCCAGGGTCGCAGTTCACACTCTCAATATCCTGATTAAATACAAACATCATTTTTCCTCCATACTCTTTAACGCTGATTTTCTTTGCTACACCATTATACCTCAGAAAGAATATGCATGACACTACGATCTGTGATGTGATCAGAGATCGTTATGAAAATCATAGAGAGGAGCCCTCAATGATTTTTTTCATGGTTTCTGCGGAAGCGATGAAATCTTCTCTTTCCTTCTCTTTCAGAGGCACTTCAATCACTTTCTTCACCCCTTCTTTTCCCACAATGCTTGGAATACCGATATAAAGATCCTTCAAACCATATTCTCCATCCAGGAGAGAAGAAACCGTAAGAATCGCTTTCTCATCACCGGTGATGGCTTCACAGATTCTTCGAACCGCCAGGGCAACGGCATAGTTGGTGTATCCCTTGGTATTGATCATTTCATAGGCAGCATTTTTCACAGAAAGTGGAATGTATTCCATGAAGGACAGGTCTCCCTTTCCTTTTTCCGTGATGCTGACGTATTCTTTCAGATTGACTCCTGCGATATTGGTCAAAGACCATGCCGCGATCTCTGAGTCACCATGTTCACCGATGATATATCCATGGATGCTTCTGGCATCCACATCGAGGTACTCTGCCAGAAGGGTTCTGAATCTGCTTGTATCCAGCACCGTACCGGATCCGATGACCCTCTCCCTTGGGAACCCTGATAATTTATAGGCCACATAGGCTAGAATATCCACAGGATTGGATACCACAAGCAGTATGGAATCCGGACTGTATTTTACGATTTCGGGAATAATCTGCCTGTATATACCGATATTCTTGTTCACCAGATCCAGTCTGGTCTCACCAGGCTTCTGGGCAGCTCCGGCGGTGATGACGACGATGTCGGACCCTTTCGTGTCCTCATAATCACCAGACATGACTTTCACCGGTTTCACGAATGCGGCTCCATGGGAGATATCCATGGCCTCTCCAAGGGCTTTGTCTTTATTCACATCCACCAGCACCAGTTCTTCACAGAGTCCACCGAGCATGAGTGCATAGGTGGTGGTCGCTCCGACAAAACCGGCTCCGATGATGGAGATCTTAACGTTTTTCAGTTTCATTCAATTTTCCTCCTTTTCAGAATTCATTTTATTATAACAGAACTTTATGAACTGGAATTGAAAAATCAGTCCTTTGAAATTCATAATTTGTCCCCTGGATAGAGCCCCTCACCTGCTACCGCTGGTGGACTCCATTAATTTTTATGCTGTGACTATACATGTAACTGTTTACAACAAAGATCCTGCGTAAACGTTTAACTTTCACCCTTCATAATCAGGAAATCTTTGCCTGAAATGGCCTTTGAAAGAATGGCTGATGACAGCTGAACCATTGATATGTGAGGATTTATACAGTTTTCCGAATAAAGATTTTTCCATGCAAATCATGGAAATTACACTGCATATGATATATAATGAATTGAAATTACATGGAGGTGCATAAATGAAAATAGAACTGATTGGTTTTCCCATGTTTTATGGTTGCGACAGACCTGGCGTGGAACATGGACCAGATAAACTGAGAGAAAATGGTTTAGTGGAAATACTGAAAAAGCACAATGAAGAAGTAGAAGACTTTGGGAATATAGACGTGATAAGCGTGGATACAGATCGAAAATATGCAAGTCACAAGTCCATGAAATATCTGGATGAAGTCGTTGATGGGAACGTGAAACTGGCACAGGCGGTGGAAAAGTCCTTAAAGACTGGAAACCTTCCTTTTGTGGTCGGTGGGGACCACTCCCTGGGACTTGGCTCCATGGCTGGTGTCAAGGCGGCTGCAGAAAAGGAATATGCTGTCATCTGGATCGATGCCCATGCGGATCTGAACGTAACGGAGTCCTCCCCATCGGGTAACATTCACGGCATGCCCCTGGGCGCTTCCACCGGTCTCGGCGATGAGGTACTGACTTCACTTTATGTGAACGATCAGAAAGTGAAACCGGAGAACATCTACATCATCGGTTTACGAAGTGTGGATGAAGGAGAAGAAGTCATCATCAGAGAGCATGGCATCAACATCTGGAGAATGACCGACATCCGTGAAAGAGGTATGGAATCTGTAATCCAGGAACTCCAGGATATGCTTGCAGAAAGCGGTATCCGCAAGATCCACCTCTCCTATGATATCGACTCACTGGACAGCCGTCTGGTTCCTGGAACCGGAACCCCAGTAGAAGACGGGCTGGAAATTGATGAAAGCAAAGCTCTGGTCAAGTCGATCATTTCCACAGGAAAGGTCGGAAGCATTGATTTTGTGGAGTTCAATCCGGTCATCGACAAAGACGACATCACCTTGAACTCTTCCCTCACCATGCTGGAGGCATTCTCCGAAGCACTAGGTAAGGTAAAATAAACCAGAAATGAAGAAGCTCTTCCCGGACAGGCCTGCATAAGGCATCCCGTCCGGGAAGAGCTTCTTTGATTTGCTGAAATTACTTTCAGTATCAAAACTATACGATCCGCCTGATCCATTTATGAGAGCGGTATCGCGGATAACAGATGATCAGTTTCACGATTTCCTCGGCAAAGCTGCACATCAGCACATATTCCACCGGAAGTCTGAAGTAGAGGGCCGCTATGGAAACCATCGGTACCCCAACAAACCATAGACTGGCCGTCTCCGCAAACAAGGAGTACCTTGTATCCCCGCCTCCTCTGAACAGGCCTACAACGAACAGGACATTCAGAAAGCGTATGGGCACCATAATCGTAATCAGGCTGAGCAGATTGCTTGTGGTGGCTCTGGTGGACTCCTCCAGCTTATACAGCGAAAGAATCGGATTTCTTGCAATAAGAATCAGGACCGATGTGCCCAGACCGATGAAGAATGTGAGTCTGATGATTTTACGGGCATAGATCTTCAGGGTTTCAATATCCCCTTTCCCGATGAGATTCCCAGTGATGATTGCAGCCGCGTTGCAGATACCAAACGAGAATACGTAGAACAGCTGCGTAATGGTATTCTGAATCTGAATCGCCGCGAAAGCTGAAACCCCGAGTTTCGCATAGGAGTAATTATACACCAGGATGCCAAGCGACCAGAAGGTCTCGTTCAGAAGAACAGGTGCTGCCACCATGAGATATTTTGATATGTTCGGTTTTCTGAAGGACAGCAGTTCTTTCAGGCTGGCATTCAGTATATTCTTCTTGACGAATACGATATAGAAGAGAATCCCGAATTCGATGATTCTGGCGATGAGTGTCGCCAGTGCCGCTCCCCGAACTTCAAGCCTTGGAAATCCGAAGGCCCCGTTAATCAGGCAGTAATTCAGAAAAGTATTGGTGCTAAGCCCTATGACGCTGGAGATCATGGGAACGAAAGCCTGCGATGTGGATCTCAGGGCGAAAATCATGGTAAAGGACAGATTGCTCAGAAGGTAGCTGAATCCCACAATCCTCAGGTAGTTCACCGACTCGCTGAGCACCTTCGGATCCTGGGAATACAGGGACATGACCCTTTCCGGAATCACCAGCGCGATGAACGTGAAAAACAGCGCAATCATACCACCGATGACCATGGTCATGCCAAGGTATTTTTTCAAGCTCTTGTAGTCTTCACTGCCATGGGACTGGGAGAAGAAGATGGCTCCCCCGCTGTTCAGCCCAAAGGACATGAGCGTAAACAGAAAGAACAGCTGGTTGGCCTGTCCCACTGCAGCGATGGATTCTTCACCCAGATTTCCGATCATCAGATTGTCCACCATATTCAGAGAGGAGGAGAGAAAATTCTGAACGATGATGGGCAGTGCGATGGTGAAGAGAACCTTATAGAATTTTTGATCATCCAGGGAAATTTTCTTATTCATTTGCATAATTTTAGTACCTCACGAATAATAAGTATACAGGATTAATTGTCATTCGAAAATATGTATTCACACAAAATGTATTGAAAGCTGATGTTTTCTCCTCTATAATCAAGTTAGGTTATGTTTTATATAACACTGATAAAAAATAGGAGGGAATATTATGAAGAGTTACGTTTGCTTAGTATGCGGATATGTTTATGATCCAGCTGTCGGGGACGAAGACAACGGAATCGCTCCAGGAACGAGCTTCGAAGATCTACCTGAGGATTGGGTATGTCCACTTTGTGGAGTCGGCAAAGACCAGTTCGAGGTTGAGGAGTAAAATCCCTAATAAAGCACCAGGCATTTCGCCTGGTGCTTTTTCATATCTCTATATAAATGCTGATGTGACCTTTCTTCTATCGTACATTCAGCAGAAATTTATTACCCGATACGTCTGATATAGGTTTCTTCTTTGCCTTCTTCCTGTGTGACATAGAAATCCTTGCCAAGTTCCTTTAGCAGAAGCTCTGTCAGCTCCGCATTTCTCTCCCTGTCCATGGCTTCCACACCCTCAAGTTTATACTTCATGTTCATGGCTTCATACTTGTTTTCACCCATGGTGTGATAAGGAAGAAGCTCCACCTTATCCACATTTCTGAGGCCTCTGATCTTTTTCGCCAGATTCCTGATGTGCTCTTCACTGTCCGTGATTCCAGGTACCACCACATGTCTGATCCACATTCTGGTTCCCGCATTCTGGACCGCTTCCAGGAATCTCTTTGACTTATCCTCTTTCTGACCTGTCACAAACAGATACTGCTTCGGATCTTCATGCTTGATGTCAAAGAGCACCAGGTCTGTATAGCTTAGAATCTCCTCATACTCTCCGAATCCGTAACCTGCCGTATCCAGTGCTGTATGGATTCCTGATTCCTTGCACAGCTTCAGATTCTCCAGAAGAAATTCCGGCTGCAGAAGAGGTTCTCCTCCGGAGAACGTGACTCCGCCGCCTGATTTCTCAAAATAGGGTCTGTATCTTCTGATCTTCTTCACAAGGTCTTCTGCTTCTACTTGGTCTCCATCACCCATAAGCCAGGTATCAGGATTGTGGCAGTATAGACATCTCAGTTTACATCCCTGCAGAAACACTACAGTTCTTATTCCGGGTCCATCTACCAGTCCCATGCTCTCTATTGAATGTACTCTACCTTTCAAAGCCCTCACTCCTTGTTCTGATCTTTTTCTATAGTCCGGTTCCTGTTCTTACATTGCCTCGTGGAATGTTCTTGAAATCACTTCCATCTGCTGTTCTCTGGACAGTCTGTTGAAGTTCACCGCATATCCTGAAACTCTGATGGTCAGTGTAGGATATTTTTCTGGATGTTCCATGGCATCTTCCAGCTTGGATCTGTTGAACACATTCACATTCAGGTGATGTGCATCCTGTGAGAAGTATCCGTCCAGAACGGAAGCCAGGTTACTGATTCTTTCTTCGCCGGTTTTTCCCAGGGCATCCGGCACGATGGAGAATGTATTGGATACTCCATCTTCACAGGTATCACAGTATGGAATCTTCGCTACACTGTTCAAGGAAGCCAGCGCACCTTCCATATCTCTTCCATGCATAGGATTGGCTCCTGGTGCAAATGGTTCTCCCGCTTTACGTCCGTCGGGTGTGGATCCGGTCTTCTTGCCATATACCACATTGGATGTGATGGTCAGCACTGAAAGTGTGTGCTTGGCATCTCTGTAGGTTTGATGCTTCTTCAGTTCCTCTGAGAACTTCTCTACAAGCTTCACAGCAAGTTCATCCACACGGTCATCGTCGTTTCCATACTTAGGGAAGTCTCCTTCGATTTCAAAATCGGAAGTGATTCCTCTTTCGTCTCTCTTCGGCATCACTTTCGCAAACTTGATTGCGGAAAGGGAGTCTGAAGCTACAGACAGACCTGCCACGCCAAAGGCCATGAGTCTACCGACTTCGGTGTCATGAAGAGCCATCTGGCCAGCTTCATATGCATACTTGTCGTGCATGTAATGAATGATGTTCATGGTATTCACATAAAGTTCTGCCACATATTCAAGAACCTTTGTATAGTTGGTCAGTACTGTTTCATAGCTTAGCACTTCATCAGTGATCGGCTCAATTCCATCGATGACCTTCTTTCCGGTCTTTTCATCCACACCACCGTTGATGGCATAGAGCAGAGATTTCGCCAGGTTGCATCGTGCTCCGAAGAACTGCATCTGCTTGCCAAGGGTCATGGCGGATACGCAGCATGCGATGGCATAGTCGTCTCCGTAGAGCGGTCTCATCAGATCATCATTCTCATACTGGATGGAATCTGTCTGGATGGACATATCCGCACAGAACTTCTTGAAGTTCTCTGGCAGATCCTGTGACCAGAGCACCGTCATGTTTGGTTCTGGGGCTGTGCCAAGATTAATCAGGGTATGCATGAATCGGAAAGATGATTTGGTGACCAGCGCTTTACCGTCCAGTCCCACTCCTCCGATGGCCTCTGTTACCCATGTTGGGTCTCCGGCAAACAGATCATCGTATTCAGGTGTTCTCAGATGTCTTACCAGTCTCAGCTTGATGACAAACTGGTCAATCAGCTCCTGAGCATGTGCCTCATCAAGAATACCGGCTTTGAGATCTCTTTCTATATAACAGTCAATGAACGTACTGGTTCTTCCAAGAGACATGGCTGCACCGTTGTTTTCCTTCACCGCTGCAAGGTAACCGAAGTAGACGAACTGCACGGCTTCATGTGCATTCTTTGCTGGCTTTGAAATATCGAATCCGTAGCTTGCTGCCATCTTCTTCATTTCACCCAGCGCAATGATCTGCTCGTTAACCTCTTCTCTGTGTCTGATCAGATCATCCAGCATAGGACCTGTAAGATTTTCAAGATCCTTCTTCTTCTCTTCGATGAGTCTGTCGATACCATAGAGCGCTATTCTTCTGTAATCACCTATGATTCTTCCTCTTCCGTAGGCATCTGGTAATCCTGTGATGAGGCCGGTGCTTCTTGCTGCTCTCATTTCCTTGTTGTAGGCGTGGAACACACCTTCATTATGTGTCTTTCTGTATTTAGGGAACTCCTTCAATATGGAATCCGATGCTGTAAAATCGTATGCTTCCAGAGACTGCTGAACCATTCTGAATCCGCCATAAGGATTGATGATTCTTTTCAGTGGAGCATCTGTCTGAAGTCCAACGATGGATTCATGATCCTTATCGATGTATCCTGGTTTGAAGTTGTTGATTCCTGCAATGTTCTCTTCATCTACCCCAAGAACACCCTTCTTGATTTCTTCTACAATCAGATCACTGGATTTCTTCCAGACCTTCATGGTATTCTCTGTGGGTCCTGCCAGGAAGGAATCATCACCTTCATATAAAGTATAGTTTTTCTGAATAAAGTCTCTTACATCTATCTCGCTCTGCCAGTTTCCCTGAACAAATCCCTGCCATTCTGTATGCATTTGAATTCCTCCTACTATTTTTATAACAGATTCGCTTAATTTTCTTAATCTGTTTTAACTTACAAATGCATTATACAATAACTTTCCACTTTTGTTAATACCTAATCAATAATATTTTTTATTGGTAATTCCTAGGAATCCTCAAATTGGTTTGACTTTTATTCTGTTCTATGAATTTCACCCCAAAAACGCTACTATTTAGTACAGATATGATACAAATAATGTTATTTTTATTCATTTGTACTGCTTAATATTACAGATTATGTTCAAAAATATTTTATTATACTACAGTTATTTTCACGATCAGTTCATAATTCTTCCGAATTCATTTAGTGATCCGGTATTCTATAGTCGGGAATCCATCTTGAACAGTAAGCGGTTTCAATAATTAATATTATAACAATGTCTGTATTTTATAGTACAGATTTCAAAATTATTGCCCTCAATGTTCTAATTGACGAAACAGATTCCATCTCACTTCAACAGATACGAAGCAATCAAAAAGGAAGCCTCCCAAAACGGAAGACTCCCTGTCTACTTTGCTGCTAGGTTAGGTTTCTATTGTCAGAACCTGGCTTCTTGACATCCAGCACTCCTTCGCTACCCTCTTTTTCTTCGGTCTCGTGTCCTTTTCTTTTCTGAGCGCTGTACGAAGGATCACTTCTCCAGTGGAGACCAGCCTTCTCATGACCGGATTATCGATTTCCTTGATGGTAAAGCCCGCACGCCTCGCCAGCCTGTGCAGAAGCGTCACTGCCAGCACAGCTTTATACTCTTCGGCTTCATCTCTTCTCATATGATCTCCAATGAGCTTGAGCTCTTCATTCAGCATGATGAACAGATTGCCATAACTGGTATCGAGTTTCGACAGATTGGTGTTGATGATGTGAATCTCATAATATCGATCCCCTTTTTGAATCACCGTCCCGTCTTTGATCCTGACCGGTTTGCCTTTATAGGTTTTCGGCACCATGTACAGAAATTCCAGAGTGCTTCCTGGCACTTTTTTCCACCCGTGCAGTTTCACTATATTTCGATCATATGCCGCAATGATTCTACTGAATACTCTCATACTACTCTCCTCACGCTGAAACGATGGTATTATCCACATTCACTGGTTTCACAAAATGATATCCTTTTTCCCTCATTAACGGAAGTGCATTCTCCAGTGCATGGATGGTTCTCTGCGGTGCATTTTTCGCACCTCTTCCATCATGCAGAAGAATAATGTCTCCCGGCTTCACTTTTTGTGTCAGTATTCTTTCAATATGTTTCTCGTCCACATATCTGCTCCAGTCCGAAGCGTGGATGGACCACAGGACCGGTTCGAAATCATACTGATGGATGAATTTCGACGATGCGATGTTCACAAGCCCCCATGGAGGTCTATAAAGATGAACGGTTACGCCCATACTCCGTAAAACACTGATGGAGCTGAAGAAATCATCTTTCATGGCCTTGTAAGTTCTAAACGGCGCTCCGATATGCTTATTGGCATGAAGCCCGATGGTATGTCCCTCATCCACCATTCTATTGATAAGCTGCGGATTCTCCTTCGCTTTCTCCCCAAGAACAAAGAAAGTCGCTTTCACATTGTTCTTTTTCAGAAGATCCAGCACCTGGGGTGTATACCTGGGATCCGGACCATCATCAAAAGTGAGCGCAATCTCCTTATCTCCGGATTTCACATTTCTTCTTACGTTTTTCGCAAAAAACCTGAAATAGATATTCGGTATGATGGAATATATCAAAAACAGATAGAACAAAATCGTATCCAAGTCCTCACCTTCTCACTATTACTATTCTTTATGTCGGCTTTCAGTTCTATTATAGTCCTAATTACAGTACATATACTGAAATTCTATCAGTTCTACCGCTAAAAAAATTAAGCAGCCAAAGGCTGCTCAACTGCACTTGCGTGCTGAAAGTTACTTGACCTAGTATTTGACCCCACACTCGCCTGCTGGAGCTTTTGCTACCCGGACTTAACCTCTCACTACTAACCCTCTCATTTCTGGCAGGACTTACCTCTAAGCTGCACCATGATTGTCAGCGCTTTGACTGACTTACGTGGATCCTTTCGCCTGCAACTGGCATGGACTATCAAGGTTACCCTTGAGCAACTACAAACATAACTTTCATTTATCAATTATAGCGATGTTGTTTTGATTTATCAAGCGATAGACGAAATTTTTCTGTCATGAAAAAGCTTCCGCCCCTTCTATATTCTTGAGAAAGTGATGTACTTTCCTTCGATGCCGCGTATCTTCATGAGCGCAAGACAGGCTGTCACTGTACTGCCCGTAGTATAGACATCGTCCACCAGCACCCCACTCTTTCCTTTCAGACCATCCATGTTCTCTGAAAGAAGGGCTATCTTCTTCGCATTTTCACTGCGTTCATCGCGTTCAAGAACTTTCTGCTCCTTATCCGACGGTCGAAACAATGCTCTGATCGGAATATCCAGTTGCCGTCCGATCCGCTTCGCCAGGTAGGCGCCATGGTCAAATCCGAGCTTCTTCAATGAAGACTTTGATGAAGGTGCAAAGGTGATGAAGTCAAAGCGCTCCTCTTCAGCAGACAGCTTCTCTGTTATGAGCGTAGCCATAAGATCCCCAGCGGAAAAAATCATCTTTTTCTTGTAGTTGGAAATCAGAATTTTTACAGATTCCTGATGTCGATACATGGAAATACCCGATTCCGATTCAGAAAGAAGGCTCTCATCGTAGGGAAGAAAGGAGGCCCTGCAGGTTATGCAGAGCCCCTCATGAAAAGTCAGACAGACCGGACATCTGAGTCTGGGGTAAAAGAAATCCGCTATTCTACTCAAAGCCCTCATCCCACAACACCTTGTTATAATGTCTCGCCAGATCCCTTGTCTTCTCAATGTCTCGTGTCACGTTCTGACAAATCATGAGCACTTCTCCGTTCATCTCATCATAGTAGCCGCTTCTCAGACACAGAAATATCAGTTCACGATAAGAGTAGCGGCTGGCATCTGCTCCGTGGATGATGATTTCGAAATTTGTTTCCATATCCACATAATCTTCCAGATTATCCGTGATGAAAATATGAGATTTCGTATGATCACTGCAGAGTTCCCGCATGGTCTTCGTGCCGATCTCATCCACATCATAGATGCAGCTCTCAAGGCTCTCATCGATTTTCGCGAGAAAACGCGCAACCTTCTTTTTCACTTTCTTGTTGGTTGTGACGAAGAGCACCTTCTTCTTCTCAAAGACAAACCACAGTAAATACTCGTACACAGAAGTGGGTACGAACTCATCCAGATTCAGTCTGGTCTCCAGAACCCGCGGTTCTGAAACAAATCCGCTTTTCCCCGCCATGGGCACTTCAATGACATCCATACCCATGAAGACCAATTCAAATGAATAGGCAACGACTTTTCTGCATTTCGGAAAGATGAATCCGATCAGATGCTGCATTTCCGGTTTTTTATGAATGGGAAAGGAATTCACATCATCATAAATCACCAGATCGTATTCTTCTCTTACTCTTAAAGCCTGAAGGTAATCGCAGATCACCAGAGACTCCTTTTCGTTGATTTCCAGATCCTGATGGACGGATATGGAGTCTATGCCCAGATCCCTCATGGCACGAACAATCAGAACCCTGTCCTTGTCTTCCCCCGTTATGTAGAGAACCCGTCCATTTTCCTTCAGCACCTTCTCCACCAGATCTCTGACCGGTTCAATGCCCATATATGGCACGGTCTTCACATTGATTGCCTTCTCCTGGGATGTTTCATACCAGCTGAATAGCTGCATTCTTTTTTCCGTTTTCATAGATACCCCCGAATATTTTCCTGATTATGTTTCTTCCATGCTGACATTGTCCAGTACATTTAATATTCTATATTTCAGCGATGTGTGCCGTTCATAGGTTCTCGTATTTCTGATCATATAGCTGAGTGCTTTCTTGGAACCCACAAGAACCAGCAGCTCCCTCGCTCTTGTCACCCCTGTGTAGATCAGATTTCTGCTCATGAGTAGCGGCGGTCCCATGAACACAGGAATGATCACAACCTTGAATTCACTGCCCTGGCTTTTATGAATGGTCACGGCATAGGCCAGCTCCAGTTCATCCAAATCCTGGGATTCAAATTCCACGATCTTGTCCTCATCGAAAAGCACGGAAACGGTATTGTCTTCCGTATTGATGCCCGTCACATATCCGATATCTCCATTGAAGATCCCCTGTCCCTCAGGGGGTTCACCAAACACTCTTTTCACCTTTTTCCATTTGATCATGTAGTTGTTCTTCGTCTGCATGACCTTATCTCCGATCTGAAAATCCGTGAAATCATAGCTCCTGTTGTTCGGATTCAGGGATTTCTGCAGTACGCGATTCAGATTATGTACCCCAAGCTCTCCTTTTCTCATAGGTGTAAGCACCTGAAAATCCTTCACCCGATCCCACTTTTTGTTGAAATTGGGTAGTCTTTTCGTAATGAGCTCCACAAGCGTATCCAGAGATTCCTCCGGTCTGGATTCGCTGATGAAGAAAAAATCACTGTCCTTGGCATTGAGTTGAGGCATCTCTCCAGTGTTTATCCTATGCGCATTGGTTGTGATGTAGGACTCCTTGCCCTGCCTGTAGATGAACTGAAGCTTAACCACCTTGAATGCCGTACTTTCAATAAGATCTTCCAGCACTCTTCCAGACCCCACGGACGGCAGCTGGTCCACATCGCCCACCAGAATCAGCCTGGTCTTCGGTTTGATGGCTTTCAGAAGATTGTTCATGAGCATCACATCAATCATGGATGCTTCATCTATAATGACCACATCACAGTTTAAGGTATGGTCTTCATCAAACAGGACCTCCTCATCTTCCGTGGAGACCCCCAGTTCTATAAGCCGGTGAATGGTCTTGGATTCCCGGCCTGTGGCTTCGGACATTCTCTTCGCAGCTCTTCCTGTGGGCGCTGCCATGAGGACCTTCTTTCCTGCCCGGTCAAAGATTTCCAGTATGCATTTGATGATGGTGGTCTTCCCGGTTCCAGGACCTCCCGTTATGATTTCAATTCCATTAAGTACAGCACCTGCAATAGCTTCAATCTGTTTTTCATGGAATGAAATATGGTTATCCTGCTCGAAATCCCGGATATAATCTTCCACCGGCAGCTTCAGATCATCCACCTCATCCAGGGCGAGACTCAGGATTCTTTTCGTCACCGAAACCTCGGCATACAGATAAGGCAGCGCAAACACGCCATCCATATCATTCACCTTCTCCAGTGCCAGTCTACCTGTCATGACCGAGTGCATGAGATTCTCTTCAATGAGCGCTTCAGGCACTTCCAGCACACTCCTGCCTCTTTCCATGAGTTCGGATCGGGGAATGAAGGTGCTGCCTTGTGCACAGTACTCATTGACGATGTGGGTGATCCCACTCTGAATACGAAAGGGGGAATCGATCTCGATGCCAAGATTTCTGGCAATGCCATCCGCTGTCTTAAAGCCTATGCTTGGCACTTCTTCCGATAATACATAGGGATTCTGCCTGACTTTCGCAATGGCGTCATTGCCGAAGACCCTATAGATCTTCAGTGCCTGTTTAGGCGTTACCCCGTAGCTTTGAAGAAAGACCATGATGTTCTTCACTTCTCTGCCTTTGATGTAGGAATCATAGATGAGTTTGATTTTCTTTTCTCCGATTCCGTCCAGTTCCATGAGTCTTCTGGTGTCATTTTCAATGATGTCAAAAATTTCGGTCCCGAATTTCTCCACAAGTTTCTTCGCTGTAATGGGACCAATACCGGATATGGAACCCGATGCCAGATATTTTTCAATCCCTTTCAGCGAATTGGGCATTACCTCCTCATAGGTCTCACATTTGAACTGCTTTCCAAAGGTCGCGTGGAGAACCCACTCCCCTTTGAGTATGTAGGTCTGCCCTACTGATATAAAGGGAAAGGTGCCCAATGCGATGTGAATATCCTTGTCGTCTTCTATTCTGAAAATGCAGAAAGCATTTTCTTCATTCTGAAATATGATGTCCCGTACAACACCTTCTAAACTCTCCATAACTACTCCCTTTATCTGTTTCTATACTTTTCATAGTTATATCATAATCTAAAAGGCTACCGGTTTCCACATTTCCTTACAGGGATTATTATAAGGAGATGGAGGAAGATTATTCATCGTAATCTGTAAATTTTTACTGAAAAATTTACAGGTACGCCTCCTGCAGTAATCTCACCCTGTTATTTTCATGTATAATATACTCATAGGAAATAATGCAGAACATGAATGAAATAAGAGGTGTAGTCATGATATTCAAAAATTTCAGAGTGATCTTCACGGACAGAATAGAAATGATGACCGTTCAGATCAGAAATGGAAAAATCACAAGTTTCAACCCGGACGATTCTGATGACGAAGTCATCGAAGGGAAAGGAAGATACCTGTCACCGGGTTTCATCGATATACATATTCACGGCGCCGGCAATCACGACACCATGGAAGGTACCTTCGATGCGCTTGAAACCATATCAAAAACCATTGCAGAGCATGGTACAACAACGTTTCTTCCCACCACAATGACAGTAGACACAAAGGAAATCAGAAAAGCTGTGGAAGCCGCCAAAGTAGCCCAGGGTCATGTAAGCGGCGCATCCATCGGAGGCGTGCATCTGGAAGGTCCTTTCATAAACGAAGGCGCCATCGGTGCACAGAATCCGAAATATGTGCAGAAGCCTACTCTGGAAGCATTCAAGGAGATGGTCGGCAACAATCTGGATCTGATCAAGAACATCACCATGGCACCTGAAGTGGAAGGCGCTCTGGAGCTGATCCCCTACCTGAGAGAGAACGGCATCAATGTCGCCATGGGCCATAGCGTGGCAACCTACGAGCAGGCTATGGAGGGAATCCGGGCTGGAGTCAATCATTCCACCCATCTGTTCAATGCCATGACCCCTTTCACCCATAGAAAACCCGGTGTCGTCGGTGCAATCTTCGATACGGACATCACAACGGAAACCATTTCCGACGGAATCCATGTAAGCTATCCTTCCTTGAGAACGGCATACAAAATCAAGACTTCCGATAAGGTGCTCCTCATCACCGATGCCATGATGGCATGCGGTATGCCTGATGGCACCTACTCCCTTGGCGGGCAGGCTGTCATTTCCAAGGAAGGTGCAGCAAGACTCACTTCCGGTGCACTGGCAGGCTCCATCCTCACCATGGATAAGGCAGTGAAGAATGTCTTTGAGCACACCAATCTGCCGCTTCATGAAGTCATCAAAATGGCCTCCTACAACGGAGCCCTCTTCATCGGTGCTGAAAAGAATACAGGTAAAATCGCACTCAATTACGATGCGGATCTTCTGATTCTATCCGATGACCTGAAAGTGCAGCATGTCTTCATCAAAGGAAAGCAGTTCAAGTAAGTTCATTTCCCGCTTCCTCACTCCAGTGAGGTCGCGGGTTTTTCTTTTATGCCTAGAGCAAGACCAGTACAGCGTTCAGAATGTTTTAATTCTTTATGAAGATTGCACGATTTCTTGTATTTGCAATGATTTTGATACTACTATAAAGATATAGCACTATACAATATAAGCAAGAAATCCCTACTTTACATCAAGGAGGTGAACAGAAAACACCCTTTTCCGGTGTTTTCTATACCATGAAAGTCATAGAACGAATCAAGGGACAATTCGCAGGACTTGGCGACAGTTTCTTAAGATACCCTGTCACCGTACTGCTCTCCATCACACTGATGGTCATTCTGATCATCCAGAACGAAAGAAACATAGACGGTATCTATGATACCGAAATGCTTAGAAGACTCGCCATGACCGCAGCCATTGGCATGCTTGCCAGCATTTCTCTGAAACATCTGCAGGAGCGGTTCTGGCCGGACAAGCCCGCCCTGATTCTAGTAGTCGTACCATCTGCTCTGCTCATGGCCCTCTATTACATCTTTTTCACGGAAGATATGAATCAGATCAGCGGCATGCGTTTCATCGGCTTCCTACTTACCCTCATCATAGCTGTTTTCTATACACTCAAGCTGAAGACAAACAGAAATTACGAACCTTATGTCATCAGAATCTTCAATGGATTCTTCCTCACCGTCCTCTATTCCGGAGTACTGTATTTTGGAATATCCGCCATCCTGTTCACCATTAACGCCTTGTTCGATGCAGACATCGACGGGAAATGGTTCTTCTATTTCTTCCTGATGGTGACATTCATCTTCGGAGCACTGATGTTTCTGTCGAAGCTGCCGGAAAAAGAGGAACCCTTTGAGTCCTATCCTTACAGCAAAGCACTGAAAATCCTCCTGCTGTATATCGTCATTCCACTGATCACCATCTATACCGGAATCCTGTATGTGTACTTCATCAAGATCCTTTTAACCCAGGAGTGGCCAAGGGGTCTGGTATCAAATCTTGTCCTGTGGTACTCTGTGGTATCCGCTGCCGTGATTTTCTTCATTACGCCGATTCTGGAAGAGAATAAGCTAGCAAGGCTCTTCAGAACCTGGTTCCCGAGAATTCTTCTTCCGATTCTGGGTATGATGTTCGTCTCCATCGGAAAGAGAATCGCACAATACGGCATGACGGAAAACAGATACTTCGTGGTGCTTCTGGGCATCTGGGTACTGCTGATCATGGTCTACTTCATTGTGAAGAAGAAGCTCACAAACATCTTCATCCCTGTGACCCTCTCGATCTTCGCACTGGTCTCCATACTGGGACCCCTGTCTGCCTTCAGCGTATCAAACTTCAGCCAGAATCAGAGATTCACTGCGCTTCTGGAGAAGAATGATATGCTTCAGTCAGGCAGCATCCAGCCAGGCACGGGTGTCTCGGAAGAAGACCGGAGAAACATTTCCAGCATCGTGAACTATTTCGATTCCAGAGATCCCAGTAAACTGAAATACATGGCTGATGATTTTGTGTACAATGATTTTGAAAGAGTATTCGGATTCAAGAGAGAGGATTACTACGGATATCCGCAAATGGACTATATCTACTTAAGCACCGATATGGATCAGTCCGGTATTCGCATTGAGGGATTCGATTACCTCTTTACAGTGAATTACAATACGAAAACAGCAGAAACCGACGGACTCACCATTCAGCTGGACAACGTGACAGACCTGATCGTCAGCCTGAATGGACAGGTGATCATGACTGAAGACCTGTCTGAGGACATCGAAAGAATCGTCAGCGAAAATGAAGAACAAATGGAAAAAGCACAGATTTCCTTCGAAGACGCCATCATCCTGAAGGAGAACGACAGCGTTTCCGTCAAGCTCATCTTGAGGGAACTCTCCGCAAGAAAAACCAGTGACAGCAAACTGGATTTTGACTACATCAACTTCAACATTCTGGTTCAGCTGAAAAACTGATCCTATAAACTGAAAAGAAAGCCTCAGTCTTCTCAATTGATTTTGAGTGACTGAGGCTTATTATTATTCTTGTATACTGTTCAGAATCTGCTAGGCCAGTTCAGGCATAAGTGCTCTGATTTCTTCCACCTTATCCAGCTTCTCCCATGTCAGGTCCAGGTCATTTCTTCCGAAGTGCCCATAGGCTGCTATCTTTCTATAGATCGGTCTCTGAAGATCCAGATCTCTGATGATGGCACCAGGTCTCAGATCAAACACCTTACCGATGACTTCGATGATTCTTTCATGAGCAACTTTTTCGGTTCCGAAGGTGAACACTTCAATGGAGATGGGCTTCGCAACACCTATGGCATAGCTTAGCTGAACTTCCAGCTTGTCAGCAGCCCCTGCCGCCACAAGGTTCTTTGCCACCCATCTTGCTGCGTAGGCTGCAGAGCGGTCAACCTTTGTGGGATCTTTTCCTGAGAAAGCGCCGCCTCCATGTCTGCCGTATCCGCCGTAGGTATCCACGATGATCTTTCTTCCAGTAAGACCGGAATCCCCTTGTGGTCCTCCTACGATGAACTGCCCGGTAGGATTCACATAGATCTTGGTGTTCTCATCCATAAGATCTTCAGGCACGATTGCCATGATCACATGCTCAACGATGTCTCTTCTGATCTCTTCCTGCGTCACAACAGAGCTATGCTGTGTGGAAACCACAATGGCTTCCACTCTGACCGGCTTGTCGTTCTCATCATATTCAATGGTCACCTGGGTTTTCCCATCTGGTCTGAGATAAGTGAGTGTCTCGTTCTTTCTCACTTCCGCCAGTCTTCTTGCCAGTTTCTGCGCAAGATTGATCGGCATTGGCATATAGTCTTCCGTTTCGTTTGTGGCAAACCCGAACATCATCCCCTGGTCTCCAGCTCCGGTCTGAAGCATGGCATCATGGTCGCCTTCACGGGTCTCCAGAGACGCATTGACACCCTGAGCGATGTCAGGTGACTGCTCATCAATGGAAGTGAGCACAGCGCATGTCTCAGCGTCAAAACCGTACTTGGCACGGACATAGCCGATCTCAGTGACGGTTTTCCTTACCACCTTCGGAATATCCACGTAGCAGTCTGTTGTAATCTCCCCCATCACCATGACCATACCGGTGGTCACTGCGGTTTCGCAGGCAACTCTCGCTTTCGGATCCTGTTCAAGAATACTATCCAGTATGGCATCTGAAATCTGATCGCAGATTTTATCAGGATGTCCTTCTGTTACAGATTCTGATGTAAATAATCTTTTCATTTTTTTCCTCCCTTTTTTCAGACAAATAAAAAACCTCTTCACAATAAGAAGAGGTGTCGTAAGTTCTACATCTCTCTTATCTCGCAGCATCCATGCTGCAGGAATTGGCACCACGTATCGCTACAGGTTGCCGGGTTTCACAGGGCCCTTTCCCTCCACCTCTCTTGATAAGAGTATTCAATTTTTTTCATAAAAAAAGACAGCAATTGAAACAATTGTGTCTTTTGTGGTGGAGGAGAGTGGATTCGAACCACTGAAGCAACTTGCAACAGATTTACAGTCTGCCCCCTTTGGCCACTTGGGTACTCCTCCGAAAATGTGGAGCTGGTGAACGGAATCGAACCATCAACCTGCTGATTACAAATCAGCTGCTCTACCATTGAGCCACACCAGCAAATGAACTGACAAAGACTAGTATATAGCCTGGAGGATGATATTTCAAGGGTTTTTCTCAAAAAAAATTCTCATTTTTTCCATGCTGTTTTTCCTCACAGCACCTTAACAGAGTAAACCTCCTGAGGCTCTTGAGACATTGCAAATAGACGATGATTTCACTCAATCTGATTTCATCCATGAAACACGCCGAAACCAAAAGACACCCTCAAAGCAGACCACTTCCGCTTTGAGGGTGTCTGGAATCATCAGTTTCCTGACAGCTCCTGATTTAGGCTACTTGGTTCCGAAGAGTCTGTCTCCAGCATCTCCCAGACCAGGCACAATATATCCGTGTTCATTCAGCTTCTCATCGATGGACGCAATGAAGATGTCCACGTCAGGATGCTTTTCCGATAAAGCCTTGATTCCTTCAGGCGCTGCCACAAGACCGACGAACTTGATGCTCTTCGCTCCTCTTTTCTTCAGCATATGAATCGCATCAATGGCAGAGCCACCGGTAGCAAGCATCGGATCCACCACGATGACTTCTCTTTCTTCAATGTCCTTGGGAAGCTTGCAGAAGTACTCCACAGGCTGCAGTGTGCTCTCATCTCTGTATAATCCGATATGTCCGACCTTCGCCGCTGGAACGAGTTTAAGCATTCCATCAACCATACCGATTCCGGCTCTCAGGATCGGCACGATGGCCAGCTTCTTACCGGTGATGATTTTACAGTGGGCTGTTGCCACAGGAGTCTCGATATCCACGTCTTCCATGGGCAGGTCTCTTGTGACCTCATAGGCCATAAGTGTGGAGATTTCTTCCACCACTTCTCTGAACTCCTTGGACCCTGTATTCTTGTCTCTTATGATGGCCAGCTTGTGTAGTACCAGTGGATGGTTGATTTCAATAATTCTGCTCATTAGTTTTCCTCCTCAAGATCTGCATTCTCGTCTTCTAGTCTGGTTATTTTATCAATACGGTTCTGATGTCTGCCACCCTCGAACTTCGCCTCTAAAAACGTATCCACGATATCCAGAGCCAGAGCCTGGCCGATGACTCTTTCTCCCATGGTCAGGATATTCGCATTGTTATGCTCTCTGGTTGCGTGGGCGCTGAAGGTATCATGACACAGCGCCGCTCTGATTCCTTTCACTTTGTTTGCTGCTATGCCGATACCGATGCCGGTACCGCATATGAGAATCCCAAGCTCGGATTCCTTTTTCACTACACTGTAAGCCACCGCTTTCGAAATATCAGGATAGTCGCAGGATTCTCTCGTGTAGGTTCCGAAGTCTTTGACTTCATATCCCTTCTTCTCCAGATGTTCCTTCACCGCTTCCTTCAACCCTACTCCACCATGGTCTGAACCAATTGCTATTTTCATCTTTACCTCCTGTATTGATCGAATTGTTTGATTTTATGGATCAATCTCCTGATTTCACTGAATGTCCTGAGATAGATTTCTTCATTCATGCCGTATGGGTCCATGACATCTCCTGACTCGCCGGCAAGTTCCTTCAGGGTATAAACTCTTTCCCCGCCATAACGCCTTTTCACTTCCCGTTTCTGGGCTTCTGTCATGGTGATGACATATTCTGCCTCTGCAAGGTCCAGGTCCATGAGCTCTTCCGCTTCCCTGTCCTGATCGTATCCGTACTCTCTCTTCAGGATTTCTCTGGCCTCTGTGGAAATTGTGCTCCCTCTCTGAATAAACAGGCCACGAGAAGCAGCTTCCGCCTTCAGATACGTCTCATTGAATATAACCTCCGCCATGGGACTTCTGCAAGTATTTCCTGTACAGACAAATAATACTTTCATGATTACACCTCTACTATATTGAATCCGGATGCCTTCTTCAAGCGATTCATGATCGCGATGCCGACACCTTTCTCGGAAAACCCCTCCGCAAGAATCACATCCACATTCAGATCATCAAACATCCGTAATCCCTCAAAAAGATTTCTTGCGATTTCAGAGGAGTTCTTCTCGCTTCCCAATGAAATAAACCTGATGTTCTCTCTATTATACATCGTCTCACGTTCTTTGGGGGCTAAAATCCCTACAACCTTTCCTTCCGACAAATACTTATCTGTCTGCTTCAGAATCTCTATTCCTACCTTTTCCACGTCTCCGGAGATGATGGTCAGCGGGGCCTTGGGCGCATAGTGCCTGTATTTCATGCCTGGCGCTTTGGGAATCTCCTTTTCATCTGCTCTGGTTCTCGCTTCATCATAAACCACCTCCGGATCCGTCATAAGAAGATCCTCATAGGTGATATAGCCTGGGCGAAGAAGACGTGGTGGATGAACGCTGTAATCCACGATGGTGGACTCCAGTCCCACAATGGAGCTTCCATCTCCAATGATCATATCCACCCTTCCATCAAGGTCTTCCACGCAGCGTCTGAAGTTGGTAGGACTGGGTCTTCCGGAAATATTCGCCGACGGGGCAGCAACAGGACATCCTGAAGCTTCTATGAGAAGCCTTGCAGTTTCATTGGAAGGCATTCTGATTCCAACCGTATCAAGGCCTGCGCTGGTTTCCATGGGCACCCTATCCGTCTTTTTCAGAATGATCGTCAGGGGTCCTGGCCAGAATCTATCCATCAGCTTCTGCGCCTTCTCGGGAATCTCCGCTGCAAAGGCCGAAATGTCCTTATCCGCCACATGGATGATCAGAGGATTATCCTGAGGTCTTCCTTTGGCCTCGAAGATCTTTCTCACCGCATCCTTGTCCAGTGCATTGGCACCGAGCCCATAGACCGTTTCTGTAGGAAATGCGATGACGCCTCCTCTTTTTATGATTTCGGCACCCTGCTTAATCCGATTCATTTCTATTCCATTTTCGAAATTCACTTTTATTGTTTCCATTTTCACTCCAAAAATGGGGACAGTAAAACTGCCCCCCTCATCATTAATTGCTTCTATTCCCCAGAGCCTTCAGTTTTTCGGCCTGGTCAAATCGGATCAGGGAATCAAACATTTCATCCATATCTCCGTTCAGGAAGGATTCCAGTTTATAAAGTGTCAGGTTGATTCTGTGGTCTGTCACTCTACCCTGTGGATAATTGTAGGTTCTGATTCTCTCGGAACGGTCCCCCGTACCCACCTGTGATTTTCTTTCGTCGGCAATCCCCTTGTTTCGTTCTCTCTCCGCGATTTCATAGAGTCTTGACCGTAGAATCTTCAGCGCTTTCTCCTTGTTCTTCAGCTGAGATTTCTCATCCTGCACCGCTACCACAAGTCCTGAAGGAATATGGGTCACACGAACAGCAGAGTCCGTTGTATTGACCGACTGTCCTCCGGGACCTCCCGAGCGCATAACATCGACTTTCAAATCTTCCTGTTTGATCTCAATATCGGTTTCCTCTGCTTCGGGCAAAACCGCTACCGTCACAGCCGAAGTATGGATGCGGCCTCCAGATTCGGTTTCAGGAACGCGTTGTACCCTGTGGACGCCGCTTTCCCATCTGAGATTTCCATACACCTCTTTACCGGCAACACTGAGCACCAATTCCTTGAAGCCGCCAATTCCTGTCTCATTTGAACTCAGAATCTCCATTTTCCACCGCTTGCTCTCTGCAAAGTGGGAATACATTCTGAATAGGTCAGCTGCAAATAGTGCGGCTTCCTCGCCTCCCGTTCCCGCGCGAATTTCCATAATGATGTTCTTTCCCTCCATGGGGTCGGGGGGAATGAGCAGCATCTTGGTTTTCTTCTGGGATACGATGAAGGCCTCCTTGAGGCCGCTAAGCTCCTCTCGCGTCATCTCCAGCATCTCAGCGTCACTCTCCTCATGCAGGATCTGTTCCGCCCCTGCGATCTGGGCAAGCAGGCTCTGCATGGTGTGCAGTTCATCGACGATGGGGGCAAGGTGTGAGCGCTCCCTATTCAAATTCTTGAATATCGTCATATCCTGCATGGTCTCAGGAAGGCTGAGTTTCGCATCTATATCTGCAAGCTGCTTCTCGTATTCGGGCAGTTTCTTAAGCATGGGTATCTCCTACAATGGCTTTGTCAAGTATACAAAACTAGGGTGGGTTTGCATAGCATTGCTAGGTATCCCCTGAATTTGAATAAGCCAGATATGATTTTCTTCCAATCTATCCTCAAATGATTCCTGTATTGGTAAAATGAAG
>RZYZ01000454.1 GCA_009930125.1 Clostridia bacterium
GGATTTCGGCCTGTCCACAGTGCTTCTTTCCCACATCACCTTCTGCACGCCTTACGTGGTGCTGGCGGTGCTGCCGAAACTGAAGCAGATGAATGCGAACCTGGCGGAAGCGGCCATGGACCTGGGGGCAAAACCCATGTATGCCCTGAGAAAGGTCATTGTGCCGGAAATCATGCCTGGCATCGTCACGGGGGCGCTTCTGGCCTTCACCCTGTCGGTGGATGATTTTGCCATCAGCTTCTTCACCACAGGACATGGGGTGCAGAACCTCAGCATCCTCATCTTCTCCATGGCGAGAAGAGGGATCAACCCCGTCATCAATGCGCTATCGACCTTCATGCTCATCGGATTCTTCATCCTTCTTCTGATCATCAACCGGATTGGAAAGAGTGAGGAAGAGGAAGAAAGAGATCTATAGAATAAAAGAAACAGTATATGTCCATGCTCATGCATGGAACACAGGAGGAGTACTATGAAAAATATCAGAAAAATCATTGCAGCGGCCCTCATCGGGGTATCTTCCCTGGCGCTTGCCGCCTGCGGAGAAGAAAAGGAAACCATCAACGTCTATAACTTCGGAGACTACATTAATTTCGACGTGCTGGAGCAGTTTGAGGAAGAGACCGGAATCGAAGTGGTCTACGACACCTACGCCAACAACGAAGACATCTACACCAAGCTGAAGCAGGGCGGAAACTCCTATGACGTGATCTTCATTTCCGACTACACCATCGAAAGAGCCATCAATGAAGATCTCATCGTACCCATCAACTGGGAGAATGTGCCCAACCGTGACAAGATCGATCCTGATTTCCAGGGACTGGTCTTTGATCCCAATGATGAGTATTCTGCACCGTACATGTGGGGAACCTTCGGGATCCTCTACAACAAGAATGTGGTCACAGAGCCGGTCACTTCCTGGGATATTCTCTGGGATGAGAAATACAAGGATGAGATCCTCATGCTGAACAGCCAGAGAGACACCATCGGGGTATCCCTTCTGAGACTGGGTTACTCCATGAACACCAGAGATGTGGGGGAGCTGGAAGAGGCAAGAGATGAACTGATCAAGCAGAAGCCCATCGTCTACGCATACCTTGGCGATGACATCAAGGATGCCCTCATTGCGGAAGAGGCAGCCATGGGTCTTGTGTGGTCCGGAGATGCCATGTATATGATCGAAGAGAATCCGAACCTGGATTATGCCATTCCGGAAGAAGGAACCAACATCTGGTTCGATTCCATGGTCATCCCGAAGAGCGTGGCCAACAAGGAAGG
>RZYZ01000455.1 GCA_009930125.1 Clostridia bacterium
AATCTTATATTCCCAGTGGAACGCCCGTACTAGCACAAACTATATTTTAGCACAACAAATGCTCCGAGTACAAGTGGAATCTTCTACTTTTCTTCCATTTTGGAAAACTTTTTCAGTATTTTCATATCATCTTTAGACAGAACATGTTTTGCATAGAGATCCGGTCTTCTCTCTCTTGTGGTGGCCAGCATCATGTATCTTCGCCACTGCCGGATATTTTCATGATGTCCGGACAGAAGGATCTCAGGCACCTTCTGGTTTTCATATTCCTCAGGTCTGGTGTACTGGGGATATTCAAGCAGGTTTTCGGAGAAGCTCTCTTCCACGGAACTCTCATCTGTTCCCAGGACGCCTTCTCTTAACCTCAGGATACTGTCTATGATGGGGATTGCCGCCATTTCGCCTCCGGTGAGGATGAAATCCCCAAGGGAGACTTCCATATCGATGTCTGCATAGATCCTTTCATCGATCCCCTCATAATGGCCACAGAGAAAGATCAGACCCTCTTTCTTCGAAAGCTCTTCCGCCATTTTCTGATCAAAAGTCTTTCCTTTCGGCCCAAGGAAGATCACTGCGCCATCATTCACTTTCCGGATTTCCTGTATGGCGTCTCTTATAGGCTGAACGGTCATTACAAGGCCGCTTCCTCCCCCATAGGGATAATCGTCCACCTTCTTATGCTTATCCTTGGAGAAGTCCCGTATGTTTGTTGTATGGATGCTGTAGAGGCCCTTCTCTTTCCCTCTTCCAATGATGCTTTCATTGAAGAGACTGAACATATCAGGAAACAGCGTCAGTATATCAATCCTCATCCATCCACTCCCTGACAGGTTTGATGATGATTCTTTCTTCCTCGATGTTCACATCAAGCACCACATCTCTGATAGCGGGAATAAGAAGTTCTTTGGGCTTTCTGATCCAGTATACGTCATTGGCACCGGTCTGAATCACATCATCCACCGGACCCAGTTCTTTTCCTTCGCTGTCGAAAACGATGCAGTCCTTGAGATCTTCAATGAAATAGGCATCCTCTTCCAGTTTCACTGCTTCCTCCCTTGGCACCTCTATGGTCTTTTTTCGATATCTTTCAGCATCATCAATGCTTTCACAGCCTTCAAACTTCATGATCGCGCGATCGCTTCCAACCGTCACATACAGCACTTTCACTTCTTTTCCTTCAATGAAGACTCTTTTAAGCTTCTTGAACCTGTTGATATCGTCCGTCAAAGGAAAAACCTTGACTTCCCCTTTTAAGCCGTGGGGTTTTGTAATTTCACC
>RZYZ01000456.1 GCA_009930125.1 Clostridia bacterium
GAACATAGGACGGCTCAGGTTTCATCAAGTATTGCATAGATCTTCTCCATATCCGTATGCTCCCGTACGATCTGTGCCAGTTTATCCAGTTCATCCTCCCGATGGTCCCAGTAATCGGTGATTGTCTCCTCTAAGGGAGGTACGCCTTTCCTCTCGCAGAGATGATCCAGAAGAGATCTGGTGAAGCCTGCATTTTCAAAGATTCCATGAACATAGGTACCGAATATCCCCTTCTCCCTGTCCATGACCCCCTCCTCCAAAGGATGCACTTCCTCATTGCTTCTTTTTGTGAGGGTCAGGAGCGGGGAATACTTCTCTTTGTGCCTGCTTTCTCCCATGTGGATCTCATAGCCTGAAATTGTCCCGTCACCGAAGGAGCTGATGCCTTCCACGAGAAACGTCTTCTTATTCTCTTCAAACCGGGTCTCCATCTTGAGTATGCCTAGTCCCTCCATCTCCTGACTTTCTGTTTCCACCCCATGTGGATCAAAGATGCTTTCACCCAGCATCTGATAGCCGCCGCAGATGCCCAGGATTGGAGTCCCAGCCTTATGAGACCTCAGAATCCTTTCATCCATTTTGCTTTCACTCATTTTCTGAAGATCCTCCACCGTGGACTTTGTTCCAGGCAGTATGATCAGATCCGGATGACCGATTTCCTCATGAAGTCCCACAAAACGGAGCCTGATCTCCTTCAAAGCGGAAAGAGGCTGAAAATCCGTGAAGTTTGATAAATGCGGAACGCGTATCACCGCTATATCCAGTTTGGGATCTTCATCTTTCGTGAAATGCATAAGATCCATGGCACTGTCTTCCTCATCCAGATCCAGTAAAAAGAAGGGGATGACCCCAAGAACAGGTATTCTAATGAGCCTTTCCAGTTCTTCTATGCCTGAGGTGAGAAGAGTGGGATCTCCTCTGAATTTGTTGATGATGACCCCTTTGATTCTTTTCCTTTCCGTCTCCTCCAGCAGCATCACGGTACCGTAGATGGAGGCGAATACGCCTCCTCGGTCGATGTCCGCCACAAGGATCACCGGCGCATCCACCATTTCCGCAAAGCCCATATTGACGATGTCGTCGGTTCTGAGGTTGATTTCAGCGGGGCTTCCCGCCCCTTCAATGACCATGATGTCGCTTTTTTCCGAAAGCTCTCCATAAGCGGAGAGAATCACTTCCTTCAGTTCATGCTTGTAGCGGAAATAGTCTGATGCGTTCATATTCTTCACCGCTTTTCCCATAACAATGACCTGAGACTTCTGGTCTGTTGTAGGCTTC
>RZYZ01000457.1 GCA_009930125.1 Clostridia bacterium
CTCCTGAAAAATGCCCGGTCTGGGATATCCATAAGTTTTTCAACCGGGATGCGCAGGAAATGTCTGAGATCCATGAAGGATGCATAACAGCCGGGATCGGCTGTGTTGACTGTAAGAAAAAACTGATGGTGCATCTCGAAAAAATGATGCGGCCGATACAGGAACGCAGGGCCTATTACGAATCAAGAGAAGATGACCTCAGACAGATACTCGAGTCAGGTGCCTCACGTGCCCGTTCAGTGGCTGAAAAGACCATGGAGGATGTATACAGGGCTATGGGACTCCTGCATTAATGAGGAAATTTTGACGGATCAGAACAAGTCTGCACCCGGGGCAGAAAATAAGGACAGTAATGGTTTCGAAGTACAGCTCGGAGCATTTTCAGGTCCGCTTGATCTTTTGTGCCATCTTGTTGAAAGCAGGGAGATGGACCCATCCCAGCTTAATCTTACAGAGTTGGTCTCACAGTATGTAAAATTTCTTGTAAACAGCAGACGCACCACGTTGAATGAAATGGCGGAATTCTTTTCTTTTGCCAGCAGACTTTTCCTGAGGAAGGTCCACTCGCTTTTCCCTGCACAGCGTGAAGAAAGGGAGGAAGATGAGTTAAGTGATGAGGACTTTTTTACTGATGAAGAAGAACTTCGCAGGATGCTCGAGGTCTTCAGACCTTACAGGAATGCAGCGGTTTATCTGGCTGAACTTCAAAAACAGAGAGAACGTTCTTTTGTAAGGATAATCGATGATGAAAGCACGCCCTTTTATGACCTGGGAGACTTGTATGGTCTGGCTTCGCTTTGGTGGCAGCTTCTTGACAGATACAACGAAAAGAGGAATATCGGTGCATGCGGAGAAGAATCCATATGGGAAGACATTCCTGATGCCATCCCCGAAGAACGTCAGGTAGAAGAAAGGATGGAAGAGCTTCTGCGCAGAATAAGAAAACAGGAGTTGTCCCTAAGAGATCTTCTGGAAGAAAAAAACAAAAAAATTCTTATTGTAACTCTGCTGGCCCTGCTTGAAATGTCGCGTCTTGGGATGGCAAGGATAAAACAGTCGGAAACGTTGGGAGATGTTACGGTTGCGGCAGTCTGATGAAAAGGAAACGAAAGAGATGGGACTGCTTGAACGTCAGGTGGAAGCTATGCTCTTTGTGTCGCCTCAGCCTGTTTCAAGTCAGGAGATAGCATCATATCTCGGTGTTACACCGGCAAGGGTCGATCGTGCTGTAAGGACCTTAAAGGAGACATATGCTGCTTCTCACGGACTAACGA
>RZYZ01000458.1 GCA_009930125.1 Clostridia bacterium
CCAAGGAACTGGGCATTGCAGATGACATCACCCAGGCTATGACCGGTGCTGAGATCGATGAACTGACCGATGAGGAGTTTGCTGAAAAGATCAACAATTACAGAGTCTTTGCCAGAGTTTCTCCGGATCATAAGGTGAAGATCGTGAAGGCCTTCAAGAAACAGGGCAATATCGTTTCCATGACCGGAGACGGCGTCAATGACGCTCCATCCCTGAAGCATGCCGATATCGGCGTAGCCATGGGTATCACCGGAACGGACGTATCCAAAGGTGCTGCGGATATGATTCTGACGGATGACAACTTCACAACCATCGTTGCGGCCATCGAAGAAGGAAGAAATATCTACAATAACATCAAAAAAGCGGTAATCTTCCTGCTGTCGTGTAACCTCGGAGAAATCGTGGCGATCTTCGTGTCGGTGCTGTTCTCCTTTGCAATACCACTGCTCCCTACTCAGATTCTCTGGGTGAATCTGGTTACAGATACCCTTCCTGCGATTTCCCTGGGTGTAGACCCTGGAGACCCGGATGTCATGAAGAAAGAGCCAAGAGATCCGAAGGAAAGCTTCTTTGCCCGAGGTGCAGGAACAAGAGCGATCATAGGTGGTCTTCTCATCGGTTCCCTGACGCTGCTGGCCTTTGCCATCGGACTTGCTGAGCGAGGCTCTTCCCTGTTCGAGTCAGCGGATGCGCCGGAAGATGTGCTGATTTATGCCAGAACCATGGCTTTTGTGGTACTTGCCACATCACAGCTCTTCTATTCTCTGACCATGAGAAACGAAACCAAGTCCATTTTCCAGGTGGGATTCTTCAAGAACAAGTATCTCATCCTTTCCATCATTGCAGGAACACTGCTGCAGTTTGGACTGATTTCCATCCCATTCCTGGCAGATGCCTTCAAAGTCATCGCGCTGCCGATTAATGACTGGCTCATCGTATTTGGCCTGTCTCTGCTGCCTCTCATAGCCAATGAAATCATCAAGGTTTTCATGAGAGCCTACAGAAATAAGAACAACCTGCCTCTATAAGGTAGAAAGAAGCCCCCTAAAGCTGATAAAGTCGAGCTTCAGGGGGTTTTTACGTCTGATTGGAATAAATACATACACATCTTTTCTACACTGTGATATTATATTGAGTACGGAAATTATATTTTTTAATCGTAAAGGAGTAGCTATGGAACAGATTAAGAGACTGATTGGACTAAGGAAAGAAGCCGTGCTTCTTGACTCCTGGCTGTATATTGTAAAGGCGATGCTGGCCATCGGAACGGGCT
>RZYZ01000121.1 GCA_009930125.1 Clostridia bacterium
ATCGATCTCAATGCCGCTGGCTTCCTTGACCATATCCACCGTATCCCGCATCACCGTCAGCGTTCGAAGGCCCAGGAAGTCCATTTTGAGCAGTCCCAGCTCTTCCAGAGTATTCATGGTGAACTGGGTCACGATGGATTCCTCATTTCTCTGCAGAGGCACATAGTTCACCAGAGGCTTCTCAGAGATCACCACCCCCGCCGCATGGGTGGAGGAGTGTCTGCTGAGTCCTTCCAGTTTTCTTGAAATATCCAGAAGCTCCATGACTCGTCCATCGTCTTCATAAACTCTTCTAAGCTCCGGATTCATCTCGATGGCCTTATCCAGGGTGATACCCAGAACACTGGGAATCATCTTGGCGATCTGGTCCACTTCCCCGTAGGGATAGTTCATGGCACGTCCCACATCCCGGATACAGGCTCTTGCGGCCATGGTTCCGAAGGTGATGATCTGAGCCACATTATCCGCACCGTATTTCTCCACCACATAATCGATGACTTCTCCTCTTCGTTCATAGCAGAAGTCCGAATCGATATCCGGCATAGAAATTCGTTCCGGGTTCAGGAACCGTTCAAACAGCAGATTGTACCGTATGGGGTCGATCTTGGTGATATTGAGGCAGTAGGATACGCAGGACCCCGCGGCGCTTCCTCTTCCCGCCCCCGTGGCAATGCCGTTGTCATTGGCGAATTTGATGAAGTCCCAGACGATGAGGAAATAATCCACATAACCCATCTGGTTCATGATGCCCAGCTCATAGTCGATGCGGCGGATGATTTTCTGCTCCTCTTCCCCTGGAAGTTCCTGGAGCGCTTCCACATCCACCGGTTTTCCTCTGTAGCCGCTGAAGACATCATATTTCTCCATCATGCCCTCATAGGTTCTCAAAGTGAGATACTGGTAGGGATCTTCCCCTTCGGGCAGCGGAAACTTAGGCAGCTTCGATACATGGAACTCATAGTCGAAACTGCACTTCTTGGCGATCTTCACGGTATTCTCCAGCGCTTCGGGAATATACTGGAACAGCTCATACATCTCCTCGTAGGATTTCAGGTAGAACTGATCCGACGGATAGCGCATCCGGTTCTCCTCATCCACGGTCTTTCCCGTCTGGATGCAGAGGAGAATATCGTGGGCTCTGGAGTCTTCTTTCTTCAGATAATGCACATCATTGGTGCAGACCAGTGGAATATCCAGCTCCCTGGCCAGCGCGATGTTCAGCTTATTGACCTTCTTCTGCTCTTCCAGACCATGGTCCTGAAGCTCCAGATAGTAATCCTCCTTGAAGACGTGCTTATAGAACTCTGCAGCTTCTCTGGCCTTTTCCGGCATATCCAGGTTGAAGTACTCCTGAACCTCTCCACCTAAACAGGCCGACAGGCAGATGAGCCCTTCCGCATGCTTTTCGATGAAGGCGTGGTCCACTCTGGGTTTATAATAGAACCCCTCCAGCGATGCAGCCGATACGATCTTCATGAGGTTCTCATACCCGGTCTCGTTCTTCGCAAGAAGAACCAGATGATGGGTGGTGTTTTCCGGGTCCTGATGTTTGATGTGCATGTCTTTGGCCGCCACATAGATCTCGCATCCGATGATGGGCGTGATCCCGGCTTTCTTTGCCGCCTTGTAGAACTCTACGGCGCCATACATGCTTCCGTGGTCTGTAATGGCCACGTATTCCATGCCCAGCTCTTTGGCTCTTCCGATGATGCCGTCGATTTTCGCTGACCCATCCAGAAGACTGTATTCCGTATGCAGATGTAGATGGGCAAATGCTCTTTCCATAACTTGTTTCCTTTCTGTGTGTTTGTGCGAAGCTTCCGCTTAGGCTGTGAAATCGCAGGCTTTGGATGCTTCCAACATGGGCTTCAGGTTCGCCAGCACTTCGTTCACATGATACTCGTGCACCTGATAGGCATCCATATCTTCCTTGGAATCAAAGGTGGAGATGAGGCAGATGTCATAGCTTCTTTCGGTGAAAAGCTCATCTTTCCCAACAGTGAGTCCTTTCAGCTGGGGAATCTTACCTTCCATGGATGAAAGGATGTTTCTGGCCTTGTCCATATTCTCCGGGCTGTTGTCTTTCAGTTTGAAAAGTACTACGTGATAAAACATATATTGTCCTCCTGATTTCTTTCTTTATTCTTTGTCATAGGATCGGTTCATGCATGGATCTTCTTTTCCACGGGAATGGGCCTAATCGTCCAGCGTATGCAGCACATTGAGCCTGGAGGCTGCTATGAGCTTGTCTCTGGAGCGCAGGGCCACATCCACTTTGGAATGAAGCTTTGAAGTCTTGATGATGCTGATCTCCATGGTGAACCTGGCATCGATGCCCAGCACCTCATAGAAATCCGTGGAGCATTTATCGAGGCTGCAGCTGTAATACTGGTTCTGCAGATGGGAGATGGCAGTCTTTGACATGAGCATGGACAGAAGGCCTCTGGACGCATTGCCCAGCGGGTCCAGAAATTCCGGCGACACGACGCCGCTGTAGTAGAATTTTCCGTCTCTCTTCTCCACCACCAGGCTTCTTATGATCTTATCCTCGATGGTGTCCGTTTCCATGGGCTTCATATGTCTTTCCTGAAGGGCCTTCAGGATATCCGTTCTTGTGATGACCCCCACAAGGACTCCTTCCTCCGTCACCGGACAGATGGGCAGATTCTCCCAGTCCATGATATGGGCCACATAGGACACGGTGGTCTTGGGTGTCACGGAGATGTTCACCTTTCTCATGACGTCGCCCACCAGGTCCGTATCTTCTCGTCCCAGGGTTTCCTTAGGCGTTATGATACCCTGAACCACCATCTTCCGGTCCACCACGGGAAACTTCTCGTGGCCGGATTTCTCGGAAATCTTCAGGTAGTCCTTGATGGTACTGTCCAGAAGCAGATGATGGGTTTCCTTCTGAATGATGTCCTTCACATAGGGGATGGTCTGCTTGATGAGATTCTCCGAGATTCCCCTGTTGATCATGGATGCAGTGGTGAAGGTGTCGTAGGAACAGGAAATGATGGGCAGCTTCAGTCTGTCTGCCAGGGCCACATTCTTCTCACTGGCCTTGAAGCCACCGGTGATGAGGACCCCCACCCCCATGTTCAGCGCCAGGGTATGGACTTCGTCCCGGTTTCCCACAATGAGCAGTCCGCCCATGGTCAGATACTTCTTCATGGCTTCCATGGTCATGGCACCGATGTTGAACCGGTAGATGGTCTTCTCCACCCCTTCGCTTCCACCGAGCAGTTCTCCATCCACAATCCGGATGATTTCATTGTAGGTGATGGACTCGATCTTCTTCTCCTTCTCGCTTTCGATCCGGATGGTACCGGTCCTTGGCAGGGTCTCCAGATACCCCTCTTCCTCCATGATCTTGATGGCCTTGTATGCCGTGGCATCACTGACCCCCTGATCCTTGGCCAGGGTTCTCACAGAGAGCTTGGTGCCCAGCTGCATTTCCTTGATGTGTTCCATGATACGGTCTATCTTCGCCACTACAGTCCCCCCTTCCTCAGTTCGTCGGCAATTTTTTCGATCTTTCTCAGTCTGTGATTGACGCCGGATTTCCCCACAGGAGGATTCAGCATCTCGCCCAGCTCCTTCAGCGATTCATCGGGATAATCCAGCCTCATCTCCGCCACTTCTCTCAAAGGCTTCGAAAGCCTGTTTAGTCCGATCTCCTTCTCTATGAGCCGGATGGACTCCACCTGCCGCACGGCGGCATTCACCGTCTTGGACAGATTGGCCGTCTCGCAGTTCACCAGTCTGTTCACGTTGTTTCTCATATCCTTCACGATTCTGACATTCTCGAACTCGAAAAGGCTGTTGTAAGCGCCGATGATGGATAGAATATCCACGATCTGCTCCCCTTCCTTCAGGTATACGATATGGGCATTTTTCCTGGCGATGACTTTGGAAGTGAGCCCATAGGAATTGATGAGCTCCTTGAGATCCTCCGCCAGCTCCAAGGCGTTCACCACGAACTCCAGATGATAGGCTTTTTCCGGATTGGATACGCTGCCTGACCCCAGGAAAGCGCCTTTGATGAATGCCTTCTTCAGCGCATCTGTATGGACCAGTTCCTCTCCGATGCTGTAATCCAGGCTGAACACATCCTCCTCGCTTCTGAGAATTCCTGTTTCCAGGAGCAGATCCTTCAGTCCCATGTCTTCGCTGATGACGATGACATAGACATTGTTCTTCTTGAGAGAGCCCGACTTCTTCACCAGAAGCCTTCCATGGATCTCCAGATGATCCTTCAGGAGTTTGAAGATGAACCTTGCTGTGGAAGGATTCTCCGTGGTAATCTTGAAGGAAAGCTTCGAGGAGCCGAAGGACAGTGTCCCCGACAGCCTCATGATGGCGGAAAGAATCGAGATGATTTCTTCCCTTGTTATATCTGTATTTCTTGTTATTTCACTTTTCACTGTCGATGAAAATGACATAGTATCACCCGAACCTGTTCTATTTTTATTGTAAATTCTGCAGTTTTTTCCATCTTTCCCAGACAGTTTTAGTACAGTTTACCTTTCTAATTATACCATAACACCAGAAATCATAGAACGGATAAGCACCCATTCACCACAATTAAAATAGAGGTGCTCCGACACCGGCAGATTGCCTCGGTCAGAACACCTTCTTTTCTCCAGGATCCATGATTCTGTTCTTATTTTTTTCTGTGTTTCAGCTTGCCCGATAAAGCCACATACTCCAGGATCCTCTTCTTGTCATTGACCAGTGCCTCACTTAAGATGATCTCCATAAGTTTCTGGGAAAGCTTCTCCGCATCATGCCTGACGGATGTTTCTCTGGGCTTTATGAAATCTCCTGTGATGAGCTTGAAATCATATTCCTTGAGATTCTCCTCATCCACCGGAACCTCAAACTGATTCATATGGTGGTAAGCGCTTCGAAGCTTCGGATTTCTGATCTTCGTCGTGTTGGCAAAGACATAATCCAGCGGACCGATGTCACCATGCTTATAGATGGCCCGGATGTGATCCGACACCTTGAAATCATCCGTTTCTCCCGGCTGCGTCATGACATTGCAGACATAGATCTTACGCGCCCTGCTTTCCTTGATGGCTTCCGGAACCCCTTTCACCAGAATGTTCGGAATGATGGAGGTGTAGAGGGAGCCCGGTCCGAGAATGATGGCGTCCGCTCTTAGAATCTCTTCCCGCACATCAGACAGGCACTCCGCATTTTCCGGCGTGATGTAGAGCCTGGCGATCTTCGCGCCTTCGGATATGCTCACATCGGGAATGTGGGACTCTCCCACCACCACCTGATCGTTTTCCAGCACCGCATTGATCCGGATATTGTCCAGCGTCACCGGAAGCACTTTTCCTGTGATGGCCAGAACACTGGCCATTTTCTGCACCGCATCTTCGAAATTGTCCGAGACCCCGTCCATGGCGGCGAGAAAAAGATTCCCGAAGCTCTGTCCTTTCAGGCTCCCATCCTTGAACCGGTACTGCATGAGCTCCTCCATGAGGGGCTCGGTGTTGGCCAGCGCCACCAGGCAGTTTCTGATGTCTCCAGGCGGAAGAATGCCCAGGTCTTCCCGAAGGGCCCCGGAGCCTCCCCCGTCATCGGCCACGGTGACCACCGCGGTGATGTTGTTGGTATAGCTCTTGATGCCTTTCAGAATAGTGGAAAGCCCCGTGCCGCCACCGATGATCACGACCCTTGGCCCCTGGACCAGAAGCTTCTTGTCATGAATGAGGCTTCCGATTTCTCTGGAGTCCATATTGAAATCGATGAGTCCGTCCTTGGCCAGAGACATGAAGTTCTTCAGAAGCTCCGCCGTGGACACATACAGGGTGGACGCACCTAAAATAAGAAGATAGATATAATACAGATTATATACATCTTCTCCAAATCTTCTGAATATCAGTTCTATAATGGCAAACACCAGCAGGCTGATCCCCACTATGGCCAGCCCGAACCATCTCTTGATTCCAAATCCCGTATTCATCCAGTCTTTTATCTTCATCTATATACACCACTGATTCCTCTTGTTCTTACCTATGATTATACCACAGCTTATTTAAGGGAAGAACATGCCTCTTCTTATTTACGTTTCTGCAATTAGAAGAAGCACTTTCACTTATAGCAGAAGGAACCGGCTTTTAAAGCCGGTCCCCTTAGGTACTGCAGTTCAGGAAAGTAAAGAATCTGGTAAAGGATCCATTAGGCCTTCTCCGGATCCAGCACAAGGCCGGATCCCGCAGCGCCTTTCGCCCCGAGATTCATGACGAAGCCTCCTGCGCCAATGAGGA
>RZYZ01000459.1 GCA_009930125.1 Clostridia bacterium
GCTGAACACTGTTACGACACTCCCGAAAGGGAGTGCCTATAGAGTGTTTAACAACACTACTAAGAAAAGGGAGTGAGTCAAATGAATGAACAGAAAAAGCCGATGACGAGAAAGGAAATCCTTGAGACCATAGAGATGCTTTCAAGAAGTCAGGGGTTCTATGGAAGACTGCTGAGAGACCTTGAAATCATGAGAGAGAACGACCCGTATCCGTATGAAGCGTTCATGAAGGAGCTTGAGAACGAAGAGTTCAGAGACCCAGTGGACATGGTGCTGTATTTCGAGACCTGATGCTGTCACAGCTCCCTTGAGGGGGAGCTTCAGAGAGCATGCAGATGCTACTAAAATGAAACAGGAGTGAGTTAAATGAATTACACTAAGAGCAGAGCAGAACTAGAGATAATCAAGGACAGGATGATTGAGAACCATGGGTTTTCCCATGAGGAGCTTCTCAGTGAACTGATGCAAGCCATGGACACGGACGAGCTAGAAGCAGACCTGAGATGGATAGACCAGTCACATGATTTGGGGCTGTTCGAAGAGTATGACGATGATGAGGAAGATGAAGAAGACGAAGATGAAGATTATGATGATGACTATGACGAGGAATATGAGATGATTTATGACAAGACCGTGCTGAAGCTGACTAGGAGAGAAGAAGATGAGTGAGAAGAGAATGATGATAGGGGTAGGGCTGATAATCATCAGCCTTCTCCTTACGGGAATAGTTTTCACATTGATAATGGACAGCTTAAGGTACTAGACTTAAGAGAGGAAGAACATCGAGCGAAAGAGGTGAGGACACAAACAATAGGGTGCACCGGAACAGGCAGGACATTCATGCATAGAAGCGTGAATCATGCAGGTAGGTGCATATGCAATCATACAAACTCATTCCCTCATTAGGAAGAGGTGACAGAGTCATATACGACTTGTTCATCTCTTCCTTTTTTTTATGCCCGCAGAAGGGAAGGGCTATGCCTTAGCCTTAGAGAAGCCCCGCATGAAAAGAGGACGAGTGAGTGTGTTCAGTAAAGGAGAGACCCCGAGAATCATACCCAGAATCATACCCGTAATCAAGGTGAGGTTATCCTTAAGGAATAAAAAACGCATCGTTTAGAAGAGGTGATTTCTTATGATGCTATGATAAGCAGAGAGTGAGCGAGCTGTAAGAATGCAGAGCAGATAGCAGGTGCATAGATTGTTCAGAATACGAAGCCGAGCAGAAGAAGGTACTGTGAGGGAGTGTGAAGAATATGACTGAAATAACAG
>RZYZ01000460.1 GCA_009930125.1 Clostridia bacterium
GAAGATACTCATTGACTGCAATGCCGTCTCTAGTGAATTCCACGCGGCCTTTTTCAAGGTCCAGGTCTTCTATATCAGGGACTCTTCCAGCCCCGTGAACGACCAGGTCACAACTCAGAATGATGTTTTCTCCGTCCTGGTCCGCATAGACCTCATAATGGTCTTCCTTCCTTTCGATGAGAAACGGTGCAGCATTGAAATGCACCCGGATACCCAGCTCTTCCGACCTTTTCACCAGGAGTTTCACCAGTTCCTGATCGAAATGCTCCAGCGCCTGGTCATTGCCTTGGAGAATATGCACTTCACTGCCGGCTTGTGCCGCGATGTGGGCGCATTCAAAGGAAATGAATCCACCCCCTACAAAGACCAGTTTCTTCGGTAGATGAGGCAGTTCCAGAAAATCTTCACTGGTATAGAGATGTTCTTCTCCGGTGAAATATAGAGGCGTCGGTTTTGCACCCGTTGCGATGAGGAGACGGTCGAAGGTCAGTTTCCTGCCGCTCACCAGTACCTCATTCTTGCTGAGAAACGTCGCTTCACCATGATAGGTGTCTATGCCTGCATTTTCGAAGGCATCCACCTTGCTTTGAGGCACCTTGTCGGTGAACGTCCGCTTGAACGCCATGAGCTCTTCCCAGTCTATCCTGCTGCCCTCTGTTATGCCCAGCCCTTTCATCCTTCGATTCTGGTCCATCAGCGCAGCCGCCCCTGCAAGCACTTTCTTCGGATCGCAGCCGCGCAGCGCGCAGGTACCTCCGAATGGTTTCTTGTCTATGACCGCCACCGTCATCCCTTCTTCACGGCATTGATAAGCTGCAGAAGCCCCCCCGATTCCTGAACCTATTACAACCAGATCATATTTGAACATCTTAACCCCTCCTGTAAGACTTTCCTATGGAAAAATGTATATGTAAGAAGCCCTTTGTTAATTAAATAGCAATATCATATATATCACCATTTCATGTCTGGTTTTATTATATTATCTAAGCCACTGAGGTTCAATGTATTTTTCAATAATTCTCAGAATTTACTGATATTATTTTCATGGAATCACCATAATATTATCATTTCGATAATATTATCTCTAAATTTTGATTAACTACGAAATGAATCACGTTTCTGCCCATGACTTCTTTCCTATTTAGAGGAGGCTGTTCTCTAGGCTTCAAAAGATGATACCTACCCATCAGAAAACCAGACAGAAGATCATGCAATATGATCTCAGTCTGGTTTCTCCCTATCAGTTCATTTAAAGCTTGCTATTCTCCTGGG
>RZYZ01000122.1 GCA_009930125.1 Clostridia bacterium
ATTCTGGTTTCCGCATCTAGGAGTGTCGGGTAATTCGTCACCAGCGTCTTCTTTAGTGAGTTCATCGGTTTCCGGCAGCGTAGAGATCATGACGATGATGGATGCCACATCTTTTACTCCTTCGGAAATGGCGATGTCGCCGCCTAATACTGTGAGGTGTCGATATTTTCCACTGCTCAGTTCTTCTTTGATGGCTTCTGGCAGATCATTGTTTCTTGTGAGAAGAACAGGCGCATTCAGACTGGCAGCATAGGGGGCAGCGGTGAGCGCATCAGGGAAATTCATTCCAGATCCAAGAAAAGCCTCTTCTGTACCAGAGAAATATGTCTCAGCGATGGCTTCTGCAGTACTGAAACGGTTTCCGCCAGAAACTCTGGTCACATCGATGCCCAGAGAACTGATCTCCGCTTCCACTTCACTGCCGACAGCAACTGTTCCACCAACGATGATCAGCTCTTCTATGCCACCTTTCATGAGGACGGCCTTTGTGGCAGATGGGAGAGAAGAGGGGTTCGTAAGTAGAATTGGAATCTCATGCATTGCGGCGTAACTGCTTATGGACAGAGCGTCAGCATAGTCCATACCGCTGGCAAGGATGGCCTGGTTCTGGGTGTCTTTCGCAGGCATCAGTTCCATGATTTCCACTGCTGTGGCGAAGCGGTTTTCTCCGGCCACTCTAGTGACGGAGTATCCGGATGAAACAAGCGTGTTTTCCACTTCAGCAGAGATGGCAGAAACGCCACCGAGGATCATGATGTTCTTCGCTTCCAGTCTCTCGATTTCTTCCTGGGTGGATCGAGAGAGCGCATCTTTATGTGTCAGTAAAATCGGAGCATCATACAGGAAGGCTAAAGGACCTCCTGCCAGTGCATCAGGAAAATCCAGTGCAGTGGCCAGAATGACGGTACTCGCTCTGTAATGATCTCTTTTTGAGATTTCTACTGCTGTTTCATAGCGGGTCGGACCCGAAAGCGTAGTGAGTGCCTTAGGCATTGCGGTATATCCTTTCCATTCTGGCGCTGTGAATCCATCAGCACCTATGCGATAACGGACAAGGAGATTTCCGGGGAGGTTCTGTAACGAAAGAGCGCTTAGCTGGGGCTGGTCGCCTGTGAATTCAAGGGTCTGTAATCCATCCAGTCCAGACAATCCAAGCGATCGGATTTCCGTGATGGTTTCAGGCAGAATCAGATCCGTGATGTTCGAATCATTTTCGAAGGCTGAAGCAGCAATGATTTTCACAGGAACCTGATATATTTCTGAAGGAACGTGGACGCTTCCACCATGACCATTGTAGTCTGTGATGATCACCTGCTGGTCTTCAGTGGTGTAGGAAAACTCATTGAGAACTGCTCCCCGAGCCTTCAGGGAGGTGGATAGAACAGGAACAAGAAGGAGGAAAAGAATCAGATAGGCGAAACTGCGTTTCAATGTGCACATAGTATATTCTCCTTTCATCAGATAGGTGGTATGCGCTGTTCAGTCTTCTTGCTTACACTGGAGTCTGGAGATTGCAGAATATATTTTAACATAATTATACAGTTCGATAACTAAATATTTAACGATGTTCAATGAATATGTATATTTGTTATCAATTTATTAATATCGAAACGCTTGTTCCGATTTCATCGGGAACTCAGTGTGTTGAGATCAAGGTCTTGTCATGGCTTTATGAATGAAAGCAGGATAAGGATATAGAGATCGCCCTATCTGCGACTATAGCTCATGGATGTGGCCTTTGCTGCCGCAGATTCAGTAAGGCATGGCGGTCATCATCTTGAAAGAGGGAGGGCTTCCGTCTGAGCCAGATGATGGCAAATGGGGATATTGCATCACAGCTTTCAGAGCTGCAATAAATAGCACATAAGCAAAGGATGACCTATAGGGAAACGGATAGTTTTTTGACACACAGCCATGAGGAACGGATTGTATCGAACCATGGACTCGAAGCCTTGGTGGAGGGCCTCTGGTAGATACTGATGCTACGCACTTGAAGTTCATGTGTTATGGCAGGTGAAGGAGAGGCTAAGGCAAAGAGGGGGGAAGGCATGTTTCGCAGCGAATGAATCCCTGTGCGGATATATGTATGGAAGCTTTGGTTCAGGGCATTGCCAAAGAGATCGTGATCAAAAGACCCCTCACAAATACTGAAATCAGGGAGATAATCAAATCAGTCAGGCAGCAGCATCCATTGGATCGGCATGAGTTTCCAGGCGGTCCATCCAGCAGAGATGATGGCAGCTTGATTCTTTCAGACGAGGGGCTTTTCTGGACTGGAAGGGTCATTGCTGAAGCAGGGGATACTCAAATCAATAGTGCATGCAATGGTTGAAATCTGTCGGAGAAGCGGGAGGGATTCCGGAATCTGCAGGAGCTGAAGTCGCACACCGGATTTCCGTTCGGTGCTGTATGCAGCCTTGAGAGGGTGCTTTTCAAGATGGAGTGCTGGTTGCGGACGCTTCAGGAAGTGGATGATTGATATATTCATGAATTCTTCATGGGACCAGCGTCTTCTATGCGCAATAGAGGGGGTGAGAGAGGGGATTGTGTAAGAACGGACGCAGCTGGGGAGCAAGGCATCGGGCGTTTAGCTCATTGCAGGAAGCAGTGGCAACGAACTCATCATACATAGGAGAGACCATATGGGCGCAGATGGAATTAATCGGGCGGATGAATGGATTCCACTATCAGTGAGAGAAGGCGATACCAGAAGGGAGGACTCCATCTGAGCGGATTCCGGCTATTACAGATCGATTTCGCAAGGAACAGCGCTCTGTCTTCTGCTGAGGCAGATTAATGGAAAGTAGAGATCATGGCTTTTGCCAGAATCATCAAGAATGGGATGTGAGCCAGGTGATTCAGATCAGATGGTTCTGGAGATCCTGTCACAGAGTTTCATCTTTTTCTGCTTATGGATGATGTTTTGCTGGCATATATGATAGGAATCATTGCTTCTTTATGATTCACTATGTTTCAGGGATGGCTGCTTAGAAATACAGCCCGCACATCAGGCTCAGCTGTATTTGAATCTGACTTCTGGCATATTTCTGTGCTCATGAATAGACTGATGTCACATAATGTATATCATAAATGATAATAATTATAGTAAAAAGATGATATATTTATATGGATTATTGTGCGCTAAATCAGTGATATCATGTTGTTATAAGAATAGATTATCAGGTGGTTGCAATTCGCGAATATGGTGATTAACAACGATTACATCGAATAAATCTTCAAAAATACGCTTTTCTACTCAGAATCTATTAAAGATTTATTCATTTCTTAAATAATCTTCAGAGAATGTTATAATGTAAAGGTATTGTAAGTTTGAATCGAGATGGATTCAATGATAATCATCACGCATCTTCCGATATCCGGACTCAACCCGCAAAAAGTGTTTTTTCATGGAAAGAATAGAATTGTATCAATTGAGCCTCATGGAGTATGCAGAATATAAGAATGTTAAATTCAGTTTAGAGAAGTCGAATAGGGAAGCAGCTTTTTATGGATCTAGTCCTATGAAATCTGTTTCTGTCTGGTAATTCTGATAGGATTAATAGATCATCCTCTATTTCAGGATATTCCCCGTTTTTATTAAATCTGTGCTCAAGCTTTCCTTTCTATATGACGAAGAGTGTAGAAGAAAAGCGGAAAAATAAAACAAATAGTATGTTATACTGATATTTCAAGAGCTGGTTCCTAAGAAACAGCACTTAATGATAAATGATTGAATACTTTAAGTAGAAGGAGTAGTAAATGAACATGAATGAAGAAACCATAGATCTTGGCACCCTCTGGCAGATCATAAGAAAGAAACTTGGACTGATCATAGTAATAACGATTCTGATGACCATGATCTCAGGAATCTTTACTTTTTTCTTTGTGGAACCGGAATACCGTTCCACCGTATCTGTGTTCATCAGTGATGAAAGAACAGGTAATCAGGTAACGGAAACCATCAATGACATCAACATGTATCAGAAGTTGGTGGACACCTACGCGGAGATCGCAAAATCCAGAACCGTGGCGGAGGATGTCATTGCGAATCTGGAACTGGATATGACTGTGGGTGAGATTCAGAGCATGATCACCACATCACCTAAGGGGAACACCCAGTTTCTGAATCTTTCCATCACCTCCACCGACAGAGAACTGGCATACAACATGGCTAATCAGATGGCAAGAAGTCTCAAGGCTGTCAGCAGAGAACTGAGAGGCACAGACATCGTGCAGATCCTCGACCCGGCCAATGTGCCTGGAGGACCTTCCTCCCCGAACATCCAGATGAACCTGGCCATAGGCTTTGTGCTTGGCCTTATGCTTTCGGTATTTGTGGTATTCCTTCTGGAGTTCCTGGATAAGACCGTGAAGGATGCGGAGTTCATTGTAAATGAGCTGCAGCTTCCATTCCTGGGCGCACTTCCTTACACGGATGAACCCAACGACTAAAGATAATGAGAAGTAGAAGACAGAAAAAAATATTTTTATTCTCTAGGAGATGATCTCATACATGATGCTGCTGAAATACAGAAAGTATAAAAGAATAGTTATGCTATTGACGGATATGGGCATCGTCTTTTTTCTCTATTTCCTGTCCTCACTGCTCATCCATGACTTCACCCTTCCGGGTGGAGAAGGAGACGGATTCGACCTGCACGTGGGGATCGTATCGCTGATCTATGTCCTGGTCTTCTATCTTTTCAGGCTCTATGGAAGCCTCTGGACCGTGGCAGGATATTATGACTACATGAACATCGTTTTAGCCAATCTCATGGCAGGAGTTCTGTCGGCGTTCTATGACGTTTTTGTTCTGGGCGGGAAGCTTTCCCTGCCTCTGATCATCATTGCCAGCGAAGGGATTCTTCTGGGCACTCTGGGGAACAGGATGTTCTTCAGAATCTACAGAAGACTTCTTTATGAGAAGAAGAACGTGAAGGGGGCAAACCCCATCAGACGGAAAAACATTCTTCTTGTAGGCGCAGGAGAGGCGTCAGCCCTCATTATCAAGGAAATCCGGAACCATCCGGAGCTTGCCATGAATATTGCAGGCCTTGTGGATGACTCTGAGTTCAAGCAGCACGCAAGAATCAGCGGACATAAGGTTCTGGGCAAGGTGAAGGATATTCCGTTTCTTGTAACGGAATATGAAGTAGATGAGATTCTGGTGGCCATACCCAGCGCTTCCCACGATGAGAGAAGAGCCATCCTTGATATCGCTAAGACCACACCAGCGAAGCTCAAGACCCTTCCTGGGGTCTATGAGATGGTGGACAAGGGACTGAATATCAAGTCCATCCGAGATGTGGAGATATCGGATCTACTGGGCAGAAAGGAAATCCATCTCAATAATGAGAAGATCTCCGAGTATATAGAGGGCAAGACGGTGCTTGTTACTGGTGGAGGCGGCTCCATCGGCAGCGAGCTCTGCCGGCAGATTGCAGCCCTTCGTCCGAAGCAGCTTATTATTGTGGACATCTATGAGAACAATGCCTATGCCATCGAAAATGAGCTGAAGAGAAACCATCCGAAGCTGAACCTTCTGGTGCTCATCGCGTCAGTGAGAGACAAGAGAAAGATCAACTGGATCTTTGATAACCACCGTCCGGAGACGGTGTTTCACGCGGCGGCGCATAAACATGTGCCTCTCATGGAGACCAGTCCTGAGGAAGCCATTAAGAATAATGTGTTCGGTACGCTGAATGTATCAGAAGCGGCACATCAGTATGAGACGGAAAAGTTCATCCTCATCTCTACAGACAAAGCAGTGAATCCTACCAACATCATGGGGGCTTCCAAGAGGCTCTGTGAGATGATTGTGCAGACCATGGATGCTACCTCAGAAAAGACGGACTATGTGGCAGTAAGGTTCGGTAATGTCCTTGGGTCCAACGGCTCTGTGATTCCGCTTTTCAAGGAGCAGATCAGAAACGGAGGACCAGTGACCCTGACTCATAAGGACATCGTCCGGTATTTCATGACCATTCCGGAAGCGGTTCAGCTGGTGCTGCAGGCAGGTTCCTATGCACAGGGTGGAGAGATCTTTGTGCTAGATATGGGAGACCCTGTAAGGATCTATGATCTGGCAGAGAATCTCATCAGGCTATCCGGTTACGAGCCTCATAATGAGATTCAAATTAAGATTACAGGATTAAGACCTGGGGAGAAGCTCTATGAGGAACTTCTCATGGCGGAAGAAGGACTGGAAAGCACGCCTAATGAACTGATCTTTGTGGGCAGACCCAA
>RZYZ01000461.1 GCA_009930125.1 Clostridia bacterium
ATTGTGGAGAAGGATGGCAGAGAAATCTTCAGTCACAGCCTGGAGGAGGAAGGACAGAAAAATATAGCTTTTCCGTTTGAACACAATGGGAAAACCTACGAAGGAAAGCTGGAGATCAAAGACGGATCTGTGATGCTGCACAGACTTCCGGAAGAAATTGTTCCTCTATCCATTCATGAGGATATGGGCTGGATCAGCAAGTCCTATGAAATCATTGTGGCACTGCCCATTAAACTGGTCATAAAGATAGCGGATGATGTGTATAATGAGATTGATGTCTCCACCTGATGAAAAAGTTCAGGACTTCGGACTCACAATAATTGCAGGATTTCCTGATGAATCAACCCCGTAATCCATGGATGAAAAGTGGATTACGGGGTTTGTGTGTTTATATTCAGCTCGAAACTCGGGAAGGGTAAATTGGATTTTGATTAAACCCTGCGGTGAGGGAAGGTTTTTCTTTCAGTTCTGATTATTGATATGGTATACTTTGCATATATAATATTTGTCTGATTGCCTGCTGAAAAGTAAAAGGCCATGAACAGCCTGCTAGTGATGACCTTAAGTCGCCATACAATAGGCCGGACTATGGTGAAGACAGGTAGAATTGCGAAATCACTTTCAGATGATCTGTTCTATGGGAAGACTTCTCTGGAGAAAAAGACTTCTTCAAGGTAGACCGCAAAATCGTTGCGGATACTTTGTGATGAGGATCTGAAAACCCTGCAAGAACTGTGACAGCTAGATCCTAAGCACCTGTCAAAAACCGTTGACAAAGAAAAAACGGCAGATATACAGCATGTAAAAGACTTTTGATGGATAACATTGATGAATCCGATTAGAGTGGATGATGAAGGAGGGGAAGAAATGGAACTTGGAAAACAGATCAGGAAATATCGAAACGAAATGTCTCTATCCCAGGATGGACTTGCAGAGAGAATTTTCGTGTCCAGGCAGACCATCTCAAACTGGGAGAATGACAAAAGCTATCCCGATGTGAACAGTCTGTTGCTTCTGAGTGAAGTCTTCGAAACCTCCATCGACAATCTAATCAAAGGAGACATTGATGTTATGAAGAAAAAGATTCAGAAAGAAGATCAGAAAAGCTTCGAAAAACTGAGCAATGTATTTGGGATCCTGCTTGCTCTAGTGATTCTATCACCCGTGGCGCTTATCCATTACCTGGGCGATGTGGGCATCGTCATCTGGGTGGCTTTGACGGGGATCACATTCTATGTTGCAGTGAAAGTGGAAAAAAAG
>RZYZ01000462.1 GCA_009930125.1 Clostridia bacterium
AGAGATTCAGAAAGGAATGATTTTATGCGTATTTTTTTCATGGGCAAGCATGGAGGAAGTCATCCCAAAGAGAATAAGGAAAGAACTTCCCATCTTCCCATCACGGTGGCCAAGGTGCCAGAAGAACTGGTCTTTCCACTATCCATGCACATAGGCGCTCCGTCAAAGCCTGTGGTGGAAGTGGGGCAGCAAGTGAAAATCGGCACGCTTCTTGCGGAAGCAGGCGGTTTTGTGTCCGCACCGGTCCATGCATCGGTATCAGGAGAAGTCACAGCCATAGAAAAAAGATCTACCTTAAACGGCCCAGCAGACTGCATCGTTGTGAAAAATGATGGGAAAGACGCCTTTGAGGAGTCCATAAAAGAAAGAGAAGTACCCGGGGACAGCCAGGAAATTCTGGACATCATCCGAAATGCCGGCATTGTCGGTATGGGCGGCGCGGCCTTTCCCACAGCAGTGAAGCTGGACCCGCCCAAGGGAAGTGTCATCGATACCCTTATCATCAACGGCGCGGAATGTGAACCCTATTCCACTTCCGACCATCGGGTCATGGTAGAAGAGGGAGAAGAGATCATAAAGGGTGTTCAGATTGCCCGTAAGCTGTTTCCGAAGCTGAAGAAGATCTTCATTGCCATCGAAGACAACAAACCCGATGCCATAGAAGCCATGAAGAAGGCGGCAATGGAGGAGAAGGACATTGAAGTGAGACCCCTTCATACCATGTATCCCAGAGGCTCTGAAAAGAATCTCATCAAAGATCTGACGGGCAGAGAAGTGCCTCCTGGCGGTCTGCCAGCAGGGGTTCGTTGTGTGCTTATGAATGTATCCACCACCCGAGCGGTTTACAGGGCAGTAGCCCTTGGAGAGCCTCTCTATCAGAGAGTGGTTTCTGTTTCAGGGACACCGGTCAAGAATCCGAAGAATCTTCTTGTGAGAGTCGGTACGCCTGTGGGCGCTCTTCTGGAAGAATGTGAAGGATTTACAGAGCCTGTTGAAAAGCTCCTCAGCGGAGGACCCATGATGGGTCGTGCGCTGCCGGATGTCAAGGTGCCCATCATCAAGGCCATGACGGCCATTACCGCTCTGACCGAAGAGGAAGCGAAAGTGGGAGACGAATCCGACTGCATCATGTGCGCCGAGTGCATTCATGTCTGTCCTGTGAGCCTTCAGCCGATTCTCATCAGTGAAGCCTATAACAGGGGCGATCTGGATGCAGCGAAGAAGCTGGGGGCCATGGACTGCATTGAATGTGGAAACTG
>RZYZ01000123.1 GCA_009930125.1 Clostridia bacterium
GTGTGGTGGATGCCCTGATCAATCGAAGAAACAAGAAATCTGAATTGGAAGCGCCCATCGGAGACAGGCAGTTTGAAAACCTGATCTTTTCGGTTCTCGTCTTCATCATGGAAAAAACCCTCACAGAGGAAGAAGAGTGCACCATGAAGGCTATCGCCGCATTTGTCGAGCAGCTGATGATAGAGGATTATCAGTATCCCAGTCCCACGGAAATGGCTCTTCCGGTCAGTGAGTATATCGTGAAAACCATTCTGCAGTTCGATGGCAAAAACACCTATTATCCGGTGATGAATTATGAGACGAAGGAATGGACAGAGCTTAGGATTAAGCTTCTGGATGAAAAGGTGGAAGACCGTCCAGGAGGATATGTCAGCATCTATTCCCTGACGGATCAGGGGTACGACTTTCTTTTCAGAACCAAGGAAGTGGATAATGAAATCAGCTTCTCCGTTGAGGAGTTCAAGCTTCGAGAACTCATCAAGCGCAAGAACTACAAGAAGGCCCTGCAGCAGAGCAATAATCTGGTGCAGATGGTCAGGCAGAAGAAAAGGGATCTGGAGCAGTTCATTCAGACCGCCAAGGGAAACATTCTGGAGCTGGATCTGTCCAAGTTTGACGAGCTCATCAACAGCACCTATAAGCTTCTCCGGGATGAATATGAGATGCTTGGGGAAATATTAGGGATGGTGAGAAAGTCCGAAGAAAGGCTGAAGATGGAATACAGCCTCCGGGGAGAGCTCACGGAGGATTTGAAAAAGGCGCAGATGGAGCTTGGTAAAATCAATCAGAACCTGGCTTCCGCCAGGAAAGAGCAGATGAATCTCATCAATGAGAGAGAAGGATCTTACCAGATCCTGAAATCCACACTGGCGGAAAGCTTTCAGTACACCCGTCAGAAGCGCTATGACTTTGAAGCGGAGATACTTCGGCGAATGGAAACTGCTGGAGAGAAATCCGTGAAGAACCTCTGGCGACTCTTCAATCCTCTTTTCCACGTGGAGCCGGTGCGTCATCTGCCCATCAGTCTATTCTATCAGCGCCAGGGAAAACTGATAGATCAGGATGAGGTACCTGAAGCGGGATTTCTTATGGATGAGCTTCAGGAAGATCTGGAAAAGAAACAGAATGAGAAGACCAATCTTTCCTACCTGAAGATCATGAGGAGCATTGCTGAAATCGCCATGGAGAAGGGCGGCGAGACGGATTTCAGAACCCTCTGCCATGAGCTGAAGAAGGAAGAGGAAACCTGGACGCGCCTCATAGAAGGGAATCTTCTCTTCATCACCATGCTCAAGCTCTATGAGCTGGAGAAACTGGATGTGGAAGCCTGGAGGCGCTCTAAAAGCACTTTTCTCGGGAATCCCACCAGCGAGTTCAATATCGATGCACTCCTCTATCAGCTGAACCAGGGTGGATTCGGTTATGAGCAGGTCAATGAGATCCATTTCTCTAAGATTGAAGGAGAAAGCTTTGAAATGATTCTGGAAGAACAAAGAGAAAGCATGCTCATCCGAAATAAGATTGAGCTGGACAACATACGAATAAAGGTGGTGAAAAGTCTTGGAGAATATTAGAACAGCCTCGCAGATTCTTCGGGTGATGATGGAGGAAGGAAAACTGGAAAGAACAGGGAATAAGGACTTGTTCATGAGCTACATCAGTGAATCCGGCGTTCAGGAGGTTCTCCACGTCATGACGGAGGAACTGGATGCACAGGTGCTTCGCATAAACAATATCCTCTATCTGATCCCTTCCACGGAGAATCAGCTTCTGGGGTTTCGGAACAAGGATGTAAGAGACTGGCTCGGCAGCAATGTGAGGCAGGCGGATGCGTTTCTTGCCTACTACATCGTTGCGGTGATCTTCAATCTCTTTTATGGCGGGAAAAACCGTGATCCCAAACAGAGAGAGTTTCTATCTCTGGTGTCCATCATGGAGGAGATGGATCGAAGAACCAGAGATTGCCTGGAGCATCCTGAAAAGACGGAAGAGCTGGAGCAGGAATACAGCATGAACTTCATGAACATCGCCCAGAACTGGGACATCAAGAAAGGATTCGAGGAAGGAAGCAGACTGACCACGAAGATGGGATTTCTTTTAAGAGTCATGAGGCTTCTGCAGCAGGAAGGACTTCTTCGCATTTCAGAAAATGAGAAGGAAATCCGTACAACGAACAAGCTGGATGATCTCATGCTGCACTATTACCTGAACGATGACCGCGTAGAAGAGATTCAGAAGATTTTCAAGGAGGAGCACCATGCCGAAAATTAATCGGATCCGTATCATTAATTTTTCCTACAATGGCGATAAAAGACTGATTCTGGATGAACAGTTCAATTTCCATCAGGGAGAAAATGCGCTCATGAGTCTCAAGAACGGGGGCGGAAAGAGTGTCCTGGTTCAGGCCATCATGCAGCCGATCCTTCCTGCTCAGACTCTCCAGAAGAGAAAGATCAGCGACTTTTTCGTGAAGAAGAAGCTGCCTTCCTATATCCTCATCGAGTGGAAACTGGATGGTGATGGAGGGTATCTTACCACAGGTATCTGTATGGAAAACAAGGAAAGACATCTTCAGGATCAGGAAGAACAGGGAAACTCTGTGAGGTATTTCACCTTTACCACCAGCTACAGAAGACCGGACACTTTTGACATCCTGAGAATTCCGCTGGTGGAAAAATCGGACAACAGAGTGATCATAAGGACCTTTAAGGAGTCCTATGATCTGCTCCAGGCGGAGCGCAGGGAACGCCCGAATGTGGTTTCGGCATTTCCTGAGCACGAGAAGAAAGCCTATCAGGCGCATCTTCTCAGCTTCAACATCAACAGCGATGAATGGAAAACCATAATGGTACCCATCAACTCTGAAGAAGGCGGCATCATCAAGATCTTCGAGAAGTGCAAGACTTCCAGGCAGCTCATGAGAGACTGGATCCTAAAGACTGTGGACAAAGTGCTTTTTGATGATACCAGAGAATCCCAGAGTCTTCATGAAATGATGGGGAATCTGGCTCAAACCATGATCGACAACGAAGAATATATGGTGGAAAGAGATCTTCTCAAAGGTTTTTCCGATAATCTCAGAAGAATCAGCGATGAAGTGCGAAAGGTCGCTTCCACCTATGGAGATCAGGTGGAGGTGGAAGAAAAGCTTCTTTCCCTGGACCGGTATCTGGAAGAGGAGATTCTGAGGATATCCGAGTCCATTGAAGAAGATCTTGTGAAACTGGACCTTATGGAAAGAGAGAAGTCGCGTATCAGTCAGGAGAAAATCTCCCATGATTACTATGAAGCTGAAAACCGATATGAGAAGAGCAGAAAGAAGGCAGAGGAGCTGAAGAAGGTTTTTGAGGAGCTGAGCGCAGAGAAGGAACGCCTTCTTCACGCCATGGCTGTGATGGATGCGGCAGAGATCCATGAAGAGCTTCTTGAGATGGAGACAAAGCTCGCTGGTGTGGAAACGGAGCTGAGAAGACTGGAGGACCAGTCTGAGGACCAGATGATGATCGAAAGGCTCTCCTACTCTATTAAGCTTGCCTATAAGGCGGAGCTTGAAGATCTCAGACAGAAGCTTGAGAGGAAAAAGCTCCAGGCAGAATCGCTTAAAGAAGAACAGCAGAAACTGAAAGAGGAGACGAAGCAGAAGGATGAAGAGCGGATTACACTCAAGGAAAAAGTGTTTTCTCTCAAAATCCGAGTAGAACAATACCAGAAGAAAGAAGAGAACCTTTCTGCAAGGATCCGCATGGTCTTTCAGAGAAATCTCATGGGTGGACTGGATATGACGGAAGCTGACAGAATGGAGAAGCAGCTTGAAAAGCTCAAGACGGACGCCATAGGAGAGATAGACAGACTGGATGCTGAGATTACCAAACGGAATGAAGAAGAGGAAGCCATTCAGAAATCCATTCCCCTCATTACGGAAGAGAGAGGAGTAACAAAGCTTCTCCACAAGAAGAAGGAGGAGGAAATCGATACCTTTCTCAAGAAAGAGGAGGAGCTGAGACGTTGCCTTGAAAAGTACAATCTGAATATTGTGAAGAGATTTGATCAGCAATATGTAGCGATGGAATTCCAGAAACTCCTCCTTTCCGCTCAGGAGAAGCTGGATGGACATAAGGAGGAAATCAGAAGCCTCAGGAAACGAGAATCCGCCATGAAGAACAATATTCTCCATGTATCCAAAGAGTACTGGGATTTTCTCATGAGCAGCGGCATCATCTTCGAGACCGGGGAGTCCTATCTTCAGAGACAGACTACTGAAATCAGAGAAAAACTGATGCAGTCAGCGCCACTGCTGCCCTATGCATTTCTTATGACGGAAGAGGAACTTCTGAAAGTGAAGAGTCATCGACCTCTGAGACCGCTTCTGCAGCCGATACCTGTGATGCTGTATCAGTCTCTGGAAAGTGAAGAAGTAAGCGGAGAAGCATCCATCGATATAGGAAAAGGCATGAGCATTTTCTGCTATCCGGATCGGAAACTTTTTGAAAGTGATGGAATCGAAGCTTACAAAAGGGATCTGATGATGAGGCTTGAAAGTGAAGAAGCCAGCAGAAAGCATTATGAGGAGCTTCTGAAGAGCATTCGGGCAGATGAGTTCATAGCAGCAAACTTCGAGTATACGGAAAACTGGCTCAAGGAAGCAAGGCTTGTTGAAGAGGAGTTATCCGAAAAGCTGAGGAAGCTGATTGAGAAGGAAAAGGACCTTCAGGTCAGGCTGAGAAATCTAAAGATAGAGCGTGGGGACCTGATGGAAAAACGAACCCTAGAAGAGAAGAACAGGGAACATCAGGAAAAAAATCTGGAGGATTTCAGGATGCACCTGTCGGAGAACAAAGATCATGAACGAAACTTCCAGGAAAAGAGCAGCACGGAGGATGAGCTGAAGGCCCTGGAAAGAAGCGTGGAAGCCACAAGAAGACAGCTTGATCAAGTGACAAGCGATATTGCCGTTGAAAGTAGAGAAGTCTATAGAATGGAACTGGAAGAGGAAGCAAAGAACACAGCAGTCAAAGTCTATGAATCCGCTGAAGAAAGACCACTTGTGGAAGGAACACTTTCTTCGCTTCTGGTACAGCTAAAGAAATACAAAGATACGCTGGATGGTAATGTTCTCAGGCTTACCAGCGAGAAAGAGGAACTGCATAAAAGACTGGATAAGGCCAGAGGGAAGCTCAGGGATACTGGAATCGGAGAAGAGGAATATAAGGCAAGGTCCTTTAGTCTATCGGAAAAGGCGGTCATGAAGGAAAATATCAAAAACCTGGAGCCAAAGTTCACCTCAAGCATGGAGCAGCTACGAGAAGCGGATAATGAAGCTTTCCGCAGATCAGGAATGCTTGAAGGTAAGTTAACTGAGCTACAGAAAATGATGCCGGAACCACTGGATAAGGAAGAAATCCGAGGACATTATGTGGAAAGAACCGCTGCGTGTGAAACAGCTATCAGAAGCATCAGAGTGAAAGTGAAAGATTCAAACGGAAGAATCGAAGAATACAGAAGACTGCGAGACCGGATACAACTCATTATGCCTGAAGGGAACCGTGCGGAAGCAGTTAAGAAATGGATTCCGGAGAAAAATGCCAGTGAGAGCTTTGAAGAGCTGGGAAGACGACTAAGCCAGCTGAAGAAGCTTATGAGTGAGCAGAGAAGTGAAGTGCAGTCAGACTATCAGAATCTGAATTACCAGTATCAGGGGAAGAACCATAATTTGAGTTCTATACTAGAAGCGTTTCAGAAAATGCACAGTCAGGCGGAAAAGGATTATGAGAAGTACTACTACCTGTATGAGCATACGGAAAATCATCTGGAAAGTCTCAATCAGCTGATTCATGTGAACGAGCTGCAGCTGGAGACCATGGAAGAGAACTTCAAGGATACGGTGACCCAGAGCTACAATCTGGCAAGAGAAATCTATGACCACGTGAACAGAGTGGCCGATGATTCCAGCATTATGCTGGAAGGGCGTACTAGAAAAGTGAAGATGATAGAAATCCTTCTGAAGGAGCTGGATCCACAGGAGAAGGGCTTTGAGTCCATGAGGCAGTATATCAGGGAGAGAGCCGATGAAGTGAAGCAGCAGCTGAAGAGTGGCAAGACGAAGAAGGATCTGAGGGACATGATTGCAAGATTCATGTCCAGCGAGGAGCTGCTTAATGTGGTTTCTGATCTGTCTGATCTTAGAATCAAGGCATT
>RZYZ01000463.1 GCA_009930125.1 Clostridia bacterium
CGCTTCTTTCAGGAAAAGGGGAGCTATCTTATGAATGGCATCAGCCTGTCAGAAGCACTTCATCTATCGGAACATCATTGGGACATGGAACTGAGAGAATACATCCTGTCCGGGATGCGATTGTCTGAGGCGATGAAATCGCTGAATGTGTTCTCAGGTCGTGAAATCACGCTCATCAGGCTTGCGGAGGAAACAGGAAACCTGGCTGGCGCATTTGAATCCATCCATGTTTCCCTGAGAGAGCAGAGAGAGCTCACCAGCAGAATCAGGACTGTCATGATCTATCCGATGATGCTTCTTTGTACAGCCTATCTGTTTCTTGTCTGTACCATCTACTTCATCGTTCCGCCTCTGTCTGAGATGCTTAAGGAACTTGGAGCGGAGAATGGTCTGCTCCGCACGATCCACTCTCTTTCAGTTTATATCCCCATTCAAGGAGTTCTCCTGTTTTCAGTGCTTCTGGGGTTCTATCTGATAAGAATCCTGAAGCATAGAGATAAGATCTTCCAGCTCGTTCTGGGGACGAAAACCGCCCGCTACAAGGAAATGATGTTCATAGAAGAGTTATCACTACTGTCGAAAGGAGGATTGGATCTTGTGGAAAGTCTTCAGGTTCTTCTGGAGGAAGGATATCCATGTGAGGAGCTTCTGAATGGAATCCAGAACGGAACAGGTCTTGCGGAATCCTTCCGGAAGGACAGGTTTTCTCCCGGACTGGTGCGCTATCTTATCATGGCTGAAGAGACAGGGAATTACACAGAGGCTTTTACATCGTTTGTTTCTCTTCAGAAGCTCTATTTCAGAGATTATCTGAAGAGAAAGACGGCTTTGATGGAACCTTTGGCCATTGCCGTCATGGGCATGCTGGTATTTTTCGTTGCTTATCTCGTCATGATTCCAATGCTGGATGCTTATGAGGGTCTGTAGAGGCAGCCTGCTTCTTGAAATGATGATTGCGGTATTTCTCATGGGTGTACTGCTTCTGATGTCCGCAACCCATGCACCGGTGACATTTAAAAGCACTTCAGAGGAAACGCCGGTGATTCTTCTGGGGCTGCTGAATGAAGAGCTGAGAGGAGCTGCAGAGAAGATGAGTTTTAATCAGATCAAGGTGGATGATGAGACGATGAGCCATATGAACCACAGACTGGCTGTTACCAAAAGAAGCCGTATCGATGAAGAGGTGCGGATTCTCTACGACTCAGTTTACAATCCCCGATTCAAAGCCAGCACGAGCTTCAATTATGAGATCAAT
>RZYZ01000464.1 GCA_009930125.1 Clostridia bacterium
CCCATCGAGAAGGAAGTGGTGCTGTTTGAAATTTCGCCCGATGGCAGCATGCAAAGCGTTACGCAAAGAGCTATCTCCGAGAACAATGTTTCTGACGTCAGTATTACGCAGGAGGCCATACCCGTGTCATCAACGCCTTTGGATGATGCGTTTGTGGACGATGGTGAAGATGAAGAAGAGAAGACAGCGCCTGTTCCGCCACAAGAAGCTCAGCTGAAAGAAAAGAATGCCCCCGTGGATACTCCAGCTTCAGACCGGAAATCTCCAAACGCAAATGAAATGCGAGGAAATTCAGAAGACCGCAGTGAAAATGCAAAGGATGCCAAAGAGAAAAACGAAAGCAGAGAGAATGGTGAATTAGCACCAGCAGAAGGCAACGCAAAACCGGAAATACCAGAAATTCCTGCCGGAGTAGATTCACAGGACTCTTCTGAAGATCAGCTGGAAGAAGAATCATCCACTGAAGAAGGATCGGGAAATGGAAAACCTGAAGATGCTCGAGGGGGCAGACCCTGAAAAGGTATGAATGAGCATGCACTATGAAGCGCTGTCCTGATGCGTTCGTCACAGCATAGACATCCATGATCGGCCATGAAAAAATGAAATCCGACAGCAGAAACACCCCGAATCTGTCAAGGATCATGGAATCTGTTTAGAGCAAGTGACTGGACTGCAAAAGTCTGGTGGAGAAGGTCTGATGACGAACTCCACTTACCACAGGTGCCTCATTTGGGCTACTCATTTCTATAACGTTCTTGTATCTGATCAGAGTCTTCTCAGAAGTATAAACCAGGTCAGATACAAGAACTTTTATTACAAACTGGATTAAATATTTCACAATTGAAATAAATGCTGAGTTATTTATTACTGTGAGTAAAAGAGCCGAGAAACTTACGCAATCAACGTTCTTCACTGAATCAGTCTTGTGAAGTAGATTGCCTGGTAATTTGATTAGGTAATTTAATTATCAAATATTATTATTGACGTGACTAGGACTTTGTGATAAAGTTTGCATGTAAAATAAAGTAATAGATCTTCAGGGCAGGGTGTGATTCCCTACCGGCGGTAAAGCCCGCGAACCGTAAGGTTGATTCGGTGAAACTCCGAAGCCGACAGTATAGTCTGGATGGAAGAAGATGGATAGATAGAAGGATTTGAGCCTATGGTGAAAAGAGCACCACGGACTCGAGCTTTTTCTGTTATTTCAAGCACCCTGAAGTGATATTCAGAGTGCTTTTTTGTTTTATCAGAAAAA
>RZYZ01000124.1 GCA_009930125.1 Clostridia bacterium
AATAATATATTCAACTAATATATATTTTGCTCATGACAATTAAAAAAGACCTGAGATAATCTCTCAGATCTGATTTAGTAGACTTTTTCAGTGGCCTCCTGTTGTCAGATCTTTCTTTTTCTGAAAGTCAAGGTTACCCATCACTCCATAGGATCAAGGAAATCTTCTTCGTCAACCAGCTGATGACCGCTCATGAGAAAATCAATGATGTCGATTCTGCGATAGCCTTCCTTATATCTTTTGAGTGTCTTTACAAGTGTCCTTAAAAGGCTGTTGGATAACTCAGCTTTTTTCCGGATCTCTTCTTTTCTGTAGAAATCCTCTGAGAAGAGACTCTGCAGCTTAGTCTGCAAAGCCTGTTTATACTGAAGATCGATTTCCGGATCTCGATGAGGACCGGACTGACCTCTATGATGGTGATCACAGAGGCAGATCCGATTCAGCGGATATTCCAGTCCCCCTTCATCTTTATGAATGATATGATGTGTGTCTCCTGGTTTACCGCATACAACACATTTATTCAAATCATCGCCTCAACTTCTATTCTTCTGTGCTTTTAGGTGCAAAATGATAATTATATCGGTTCTCATTCTCCTGAAGTACTCTACTGATGAATGCATCAAGATCTGCAGAACCTTCGTTGCCTTTCTCACGGCTGGTCACTGCCAGAGTACCCGTTTCCTTTTCCTGTTCTCCAATGACCACGAAGTATGGAATTCGCTCGTTTCTTGCTTCACGGATCTTGTATCCGATCTTCTCGTTTCTGTCATCCATTTCTGCACGGATGCCCATCTTCTTCATCTTAGCCAGAACTTCTTCCACATAATCATGGAATTTTTCGGAAATCGGCAGCAGCTTCACCTGGACTGGTGCCAGCCACAGAGGCATAGCGCCTGCATATTTTTCAATGAGGATGGCAAGGGTTCTTTCATAGCAGCCGATGCTGGTTCTATGAATGACAATCGGATGTTTCTTCTGTCCGTCTTTATCCACATAGGTCATGTTGAATCTTTCAGGAAGCGCAAAGTCGATCTGCACGGTGATGATGGTGTCTTCTTTGCCATGGACGTTCTTCATCTGAAGGTCCAGTTTCGGACCGTAGAAGGCGGCTTCTCCATCTGCTTCCACATAATTGAGCCCTGCATGATCGAGGATTTCTCTCATGGCGTTCTGTGTGCTTTCCCATGCTTCAGGATTGTTGATGTATTTATGTGTATCCTTGGGATCCCACTTTGAGAATCTGTAGGTGATGTCTTCTTTGATGCCCAGGGTTTCCATGACGTAATTCGTCAGGTCCAGTACCCCTCTGAACTCCTCTTCCAGCTGATCCGGTCTTACGATCAGATGACCTTCTGATATAGTGAACTGTCTGACTCTTGTGAGTCCATGCATTTCACCGGAGGATTCGTTTCTGAAGAGTGTGGAGGTTTCCCCCATCTTCACTGGCAGATCCCTGTAGCTGTGCTGATCGGAGTTGTAGATGGCGAACTGGAATGGACAGGTCATGGGCCTTAGGGCCATGACTTCACCTTCCACGTCATCACCGAAGAGGTCTCCGTGTCCATGAGGATCCTGACACATGATGAACATGCCATCCTTGTAGTGATCCCAGTGACCTGAAACCTTGAACAGATCGGATTTGGACATCAGCGGTGTCTGCGTGAATTCGTATCCGCGGCTCTCCTCCTCATCTTCGATGAACCGTTTCATCACCTGAAGGATTTTGGTTCCGTTCTTCTTGAATAATGGAAGACCCTGACCGATCATGTCAGAGGAGGTGAATATGTTCAGCTCTCTGCCGAGCTTATTGTGATCGCGCTTCTTTGCTTCTTCCACCATGGCGAGGTACTCATCCAGCTCGTTCTTCTTCGGGAAGGATGTGCCGTAAATTCTGGACAGCATCTTGTTCTTTTCAGAACCTCTCCAGTACGCACCAGCTACCTGTGTAAGTTTGAAGGCCTTCACTGCCTTTGTGGATGCAAGGTGCGGGCCAGCGCAGAGATCGGTGAATTCACCCATCTTGTAGAAGGATAGTATCTCATCTTCTGGAAGATCGTTGATCAGCTCCACCTTATATGGTTCTCCCATCTCTTCCATGAGCTTCAGTGCTTCGCTTCTGGAAAGTGTATATCTTTCCAGCTTCAGATCCTCTTTCACGATTTTCTTCATTTCCGCTTCGATCTTTGTCAGGTCTTCCGCGGAAAAACTTCCATCCTTATCAAAATCGTAGTAGTATCCATTTTCTATGGCAGGTCCTATGGCAAGCTTCACACCAGGGAAAAGCCTCTTCACTGCAAGAGCCAGTATATGGGAGGATGTATGTCTGAAGGCATGCTTCCCGTCTTCATCCTCAAAGGTTCTGATTTCGAGTTCGCAGTCCTCATTGAGTTCATAACGGATATCTACTCTCTCCCCATTGACACGTCCTGCCATGGCGGCACGTCCAAGTCCTGATGAAATGGCATAGGCGGCATCCAGCACCGTGGATCCTTTTTCCATCTGAATCACATTTCCGTCTTTCAGTTTTACATTAATCATGTTCATTCCTCCTAAATAAAATAGACCCGTCCCGGAAAGGGACGAGTCATCGTGGTTCCACCCTAATTAAAAGCAACTAAGAGTCACTTTCGCTTAATACCTTAACGCGGCAAACGCAGATCCTTATACTTTCGTCTTCGTACTGCACTCCCAGGTGGTTTTCGCGAATCTCCTCTTAGGTTGCTTCCAGCCATGGCTACCCTCTCTTTAAAGAATCCTGTCGGTACTCTTCCTGTTCAAAGTGTTTTGATTTTTGATTGACTTTATTATATCCAATTGCACCTGTCCCGTCAACTTTGCTGTAGATATTTTGCCGGCTTCATCCATGGAAAGTTTGAATAATACCTATAACGGGAAAGCGTAATAAGATATAATAGGCATAACAGGTGTAGGAGGTAAAGCGGATGTTGACAATAACACTTCATTTTCCAAGATGCAGCGGGCATGAAAGAAAGAATCGACTGATTCAGAGCATCGTATATCGAGTAAGCGGAAGATTTTCTCTGGAAGATCGCTCGATCAGAGTCATGTTCTACGAGTCTGAGTTTCGTTCAGACATGGGCTCGGATTTTGGGGATTTTATTCATATCGATGTAGTGTCGTGCCCTTCTCTGGAACTGGAGGAAAAGAAAGTCCTTGCAGAAATCCTCAAGGACGAAATCAATATTTTTTCTGGAACAAGAGTGGATGATGTATCCATATTCATCATCAATACAGACTGTGAGTCCTATTTCAAATAAGCCAGAACCGCATTCATGATTCGGCATGTATTTCAGAAAGGAGGGTATTCTTTTCCCTCCTTTCAAGATCTTTTCCGTTACCGCGTCCATATCGTTTCGATATACTGCAGTGACTGTTCTTATAAACGCGATTTATCTGCGTTCACTCAACACTTCTTCACTACGGTGCAATTCATACCATTTTGGTCTGTAAAATACCAGTCAGAGAAACCCATGTGCAGATGCACATTCGAAAAATTAAATGATAAATATTTATCATTTATGGAAAACAGTTCGTTGTGGACTGAAACTTCTTGATAATAAATGGGGTTGTCTATATAATTAAAGGTGTTTGGTAAATATTTAACAAGGGGTGAGAGAAATGTGTGCATTATCACAAAATCCTAAAATTCAGGAGCTGGATGAATTTATTGAGAAAATCAATGCGAAGGAATCGGATCTCATAGAAGTGCTGCACCATGCGCAGAATTCCTTCGGATACATATCCGAAGAGCTCGTGGGTCATATCAGTCAGAAAATCGGTGTTCCTAAGTCCAAAATCTTCGGAGTGGTCAGCTTCTATTCCTACTTCACCACAGAACCTAGAGGTAAGAATGTAATCAATGTCTGTATGGGAACCGCATGCTTTGTGCGTGGAGCGGATAAGATTCTCAGAGAATTCGAGTCACAGCTCAGAATGAAATCGGGCGAAACTTCCATAGATGGAATTTTCACCATCGATTCACTAAGGTGTGTGGGTGCCTGCGGCCTGGCCCCTGTCGTCATGGTTAATGACAAGGTCTACGGCAGAGTGGAAGCGAAAGATGTCAATAAAATCATCAGCGAATGTGAGGTGTAATATGCTAAGCAGTATAGAGGATCTGAAAACAATCAGAGAAAAAAGTCAGGGACTTCTGTTTCTGAGAAAGAATGCGGCGCCTGCTGGTACCAAGAGAGAAATTCTTGTTTGTGCAGGAACAGGCTGTCACAGTGCAAGAAGCAAGGAAATCGTCGAGAATTTCAATGAAGAAATAAAGAAAAGAAACCTCACAGAGCAGGCATCCTGTCATATCACCGGATGTTTCGGATTCTGTGAAAAGGGCCCTATCGTTAAGGTCTTTCCTGACGATGTCTTTTATACGGAAGTGACCGAGGATGATGTGGATGAAATCATCTCAAAACATATCGTTGAAGGACAGATGGTGGAGCGTCTTCTCTATATCGATCCTAAAACAAAAGAGAAGATCGATACCCAGCATCATATGAATTTCTACAGAAAACAGAATCGTATCGCACTGAGAAACTGCGGACTCATCGACCCTGAAAAAATCGAGGAATATATTGCCAATGACGGTTATCTGGCTCTTGCGGAGATCATAACCACCAAAGAGCCCATCGATGTCGTCGATACACTGAAAGCATCCGGTCTTCGTGGACGCGGAGGCGGTGGCTACCCAACGGGTTCCAAATGGGGTATGACGCTGCGTAGCAAGGGTCCTGAAAAGTATATGATCTGTAATGCTGATGAAGGAGACCCTGGTGCATTCATGGACCGTTCCATACTGGAGGGAGATCCGCACAGCATCATCGAAGCCATGGCCATCGGCGGATTTGCCATCGGGGCAAATAAGGGTGTTGTCTATATCAGAGCAGAGTACCCTCTTGCCATCAAGCGTCTGAAGATTGCCATAGAGCAGGCGAAAGAATTCAATTTACTTGGAAAGAACATTCTGAATTCAGGATTTGATTTTGACCTGGACATCAAGTACGGTGCAGGAGCTTTTGTGTGCGGTGAAGAGACTGCGCTCATTCAGAGTATCGAAGGACACAGAGGAGAACCTGTGTCAAAGCCCCCCTACCCTTCAGAATCAGGGCTGTTCGGCAAGCCTACCTGCGTGAACAACGTGGAAACCCTTGCGAATATTCCGATCATCTTCCAGAAAGGTCCGGAATGGTATTCCTCCATTGGAACAGAGTTTTCCAAAGGAACCAAAGTATTTGCCCTGGCTGGTAAGATCAACAATGTGGGACTTGTAGAAGTGCCTATGGGGATCACACTTCGAGAAATCATTTATGAAATCGGCGGAGGAATCAAGGGCGGTCATGCATTCAAAGCGGTTCAGACCGGTGGTCCTTCAGGTGGATGTATTACAGAAAAGGATCTGGATACCCCTATTGATTATGAATCTCTAAGCAGAATCGGCTCCATGATGGGTTCCGGTGGAATGATCGTCATGGATGAAGAAAACTGTATGGTGGACATCGCAAAATTCTATCTGGATTTCACAGTGGAGGAATCCTGCGGAAAATGTACGGCCTGCAGAGTCGGTAATAAGAGACTGCTTGAAATACTGAACAGAATCACAGCCGGTAAAGGCGAACTGGAAGATCTGGAGAAGCTTGAAGAACTGTCTCAGACAATCAAGGACACTTCCTTATGTGGACTTGGTCAGACGGCACCGAATCCGATCCTAAGCACCATAAAATATTTTGAAGATGAATATCGTGCGCATATCGTAGACAAGCGCTGTCCTTCCGGAGTCTGCAGAGATCTGACAAAATATGTCATTACAGATGCCTGCATCGGTTGTACGAAATGCGCCAGAGCCTGCCCTGTGGATGCAATCTCTGGTAAAGTTCGTGAGAAACATGAGATCGATCAGGAAATCTGCATCAAGTGCGGAGCATGCTATACGGCCTGCCCAGTGAAGCCGATCAAGGCTGTACAAATTGTATAGGAGGAAAAATCATGGTAAACATAACCATCAACAATAAAGAAATCCAGGTTCCTGAGCATTTCACGATCCTTCAGGCTGCGGAAACCCTGAATATCAATATCCCTACCCTTTGCCATCTTGACCTCCATAACATCAAAATGGTCAATAAAGTGGCTTCCTGCAGAGCCTGTGT
>RZYZ01000465.1 GCA_009930125.1 Clostridia bacterium
AGATTCAAACTGCAATATGTTTTGCTACGCAAGCGCCATTCATCCCACGGCTGAAGCCGGGCAAGCTCGCTATGGGCTTTCTGGCGCAATTCTTGTAATCAGGCAGACATGAAATCCCCCCAGAACTGATTGTATCAGTCTGAGGGGATTTTTCCGTAGGTTGATCTTTTTCAGTGCCGCTACACTAATTCATGTCTACAATACTGTCGTAATTGACTTCCAGGGGCTCAAATTCTCTTAGAAGGATATGCCCTGATTCATAGGTCTCACCATCAATGGTGAGAAGCACTTTATCTGTTGCATAATAGTCTCCGAAGGTATTGGCCAGAGACTGAAGAATAAGCGATTCATAGCCGGCTCCTGCATTCATTTCAGTCAGAAACTCTCTGGACAGATCCACATAGACCATGCCGTCCTGATTGAGATACAGGTAATTCACCTTGGTGCCTGGTGTCAGAACCGGTGCAGCTTCTTTAGGCAGATCCTTGTAGGCTTCGATGAGAAGCATTCTGGGAATGTCGTTGGTTTTGAACGCAATCTCTTTCCGATACAGGAAGATTCTCTCATCCATGGCATTGGGATAGTAGAAATTAACCACTTCGTTCATGGATACATTCTCTTCAATCTTCTCCAGACTGGATGAAACTTCATAGCCCTCGCCGATGTTAAGGGTCTTGATGAGCCCCATATTCTCCGCATAGTAATCGATGTTGGTATAGTCTCCACTGTCGCTTTTGGTCACTCTTGTGACTTCCACTGCATCAAATGTGCCATAGGGTGTTGCCACTTCTTTAGAGACAGCGGTGATGGTGCTGGTCTCCTCTTCGCTTTTCCAGGTGGTTCCTTCCGCAATGGGTTCCATGAGAAGGATCCGATCCGTATTGGCATCTTTGGAAAGAAAGTTCTCCTTGTAATAGGTTTCCGGTTCGAAGATGACTTCCTTCAGGGTGCCATCCTTCTTTTCCAGTACACGGACAATCTCCGTACCCCCATTGTTTTCTCTCAGCTGAATTCTCTCCTCGCTTACGAAGTCCACATACACATCATAGGATGCATATTCATTGCCTTCTCCTGCATAGATTCTGTGGGTATCGGATTCGAAGGGATACAGCATATCCACTGTATACTCTCTGGCCTCTTCAGCAGGTTCTTCCGCTTCCGGCTCTTCCTGGTTTTCTCCCTCTGACGGAGTCTCTGCAGGTTCTTCTGCAGCCTCTTCCTGAGGCGCTTCCGCAGGAGTTTCTGCAGG
>RZYZ01000125.1 GCA_009930125.1 Clostridia bacterium
TAAGGATTTTAATATTTTAAACTCTCAAGCATTATATGAAAAGTTACCTGAGGATTTTTATGATTACATTATTGTAGATGAGTTCCACCATGCTGCGGCTCCTACTTATAATATGGGACTGTACTATCCGATGGATAACCTGCTCCATGAAATGGCAGCATTAGGCGTCAAGAACCGTAAGGTTGCCATCATCGGCAATCACAGCTGGGCCAGCGCAGCACAGAAACTCATGACAGAGAGATTCAGCAGCATGAAGAACATGGAAATCATCGGAGAAACCTTCGACATCAAATCAAGACTCAAGGATGATGAAGAACAGAAACTGGATGACCTGGCAGATGTGATCGCTGCATCTGTACTTGGCAATACGGAAGAATAAAAAAACGGGATGAAATCTTATCATTGTAAGATTTCATCCCTTTTATTTTGCACGGAATCTCTTCATCCCCTGTTTCTCCCCCAGCAGAATCAGATTGTCCATCTGATTGAATCGCCCTTCCCTTATGGTGTTTTCCATGGAAGGGATATTAAGCATCAGTTCATAGTCCAGATGGGCTTTCCTGTCATTATAAGTCAGTTTCTGAGAAAGTATGAAGTTCAGATTTGCGGACAGCTGATATCGGATAAATTCCTTCTCTGCCTCACTGAACATGGAGAGCATCCGCGTAAGGGTCCTTGCCGCTCCAATAGAGTGAATGGTACCTATGATTCCATGACCCGCCTCCGCAGCGCTTATGGCCGCTTTAAGCGCACTGAGCGTCCGGATCTCACCGATGACGATATAATCGGGACTTTGTCGGAGCGCATCCTGTATTCCCACTTCAAAGCCCGGAAAGTCTATGCCCATTTCTCTTTGCGTGATTTCACCCTTCATTCGGGTGTACCGGTATTCCACAGGGTCCTCCAGCGTAATGATGTGCGCTTTCTCGTTCATCAGAATGCTCTGGGTTATGGCCGCGAGCGTGGTGGACTTCCCCGCACCGGTTTTCCCAACGATCAGCGATAAGCCTTTTCTATCTATGACACGGCTGGAAAGATCTTCCGGCAGGCCGAGATTTTTCAGCGTTCTTATTTCATCACTGATCACACGCATGGCAGCGCAGCGTTTTCCCATGGAGGAAAAGCAGTTGACGCGATAGCGCCCATGATACTCGAAAGACACATCCATGCCTGAGGTCCCACCCAGATATTCCTGAACATATCCTGCAGGTCTCAGAAAGGAAGTGAACCGCTCCAACTCAGCTCTGCTGACAATCTGATCGCTTTCCGTAAGCTTCCCAAGGATTCTGTAGATGGCCTTCTGATCTTCCTTTAAAACCACATCTGACGCGCCCAAAAGACGCGCTTCATCTAAAACAGATTCAATGCGTCTATCCATAGTTCCTGACTCTTCACCGCCTGGTTGAAAAGCATGCTCTCCCCGTTGATCACCTGAAGTCCTGCACTTGTGCCAAATCTCAGGAAGGCCGAATGCATGGGTTCATAGTTGAGATCGTATAGGATGGTGTCATTGCTGTAGTTTCTGATGTCAATAGGCATTTCGTCAAAATTCACACTTCCGAGCTTCGTGCAGTTGATGACAAGATGATAAGACGAGATATCCGAAACTTCATCCAGAGGAGTGATGGTGATGGCTTCCGGAAACTCCTTTCTTCTGGTCTCTGAACGGAAAGCCATGTGAATATTCGCCTTCATCTTTTTCAGACCAGTATAGATGGCCTTTGCTGCGCCACCACTGCCTAGAATCAGCACATCTTTCCCTCTCACATCGACCCTGTTGTCCTTCAGGGACTGCGTGAAACCATAGACATCGGTATTGTAGCCGATTCTCCAGCCGTTCTTGATGACCACCGTGTTCACCGCTCCACATTCCAGCGCAGTGGAATCCAGCTCATGAATATAGCTGATGATTTCCTCCTTATATGGAATCGTCACGTTGAATCCGATGATCTGGTTCACAGCAAGGGAATCAATGAATGCTCTGATTTCCTCTCTGGGCAGGTCGAAGATCTCATAGGTGATATCCATTCTTTTGTTTCCAAATAATCTTTCATGAATTTCAGGTGATCTGGAGTAGCCGATCCGTCTGCCTAATAGTCCCGTTTTTCTCATATTCTTCATCTCCTCTCCTTACTCTATTATGCATCATGAACCTTAATATTAAACAAAGGGGGCTACGCCCCCTTTGCTGTTTATTTCAATATTTTGCTTACATCAGGTCTGGGTAGTTCATCCACCGGTCCCTCGGTGAGATGCTGCTTAATCGTCGAGACAAGTATGTCTATAGCGACACGGTTCTTCCCGCCTTCAGGGATAATGAGATCCGCATATCTTTTTGTCGGTTCAATAAACTGAAGATGCATGGGTCTTACCACACCTAAATACTGATCGATCACAGACTCCAGGGTCCTTCCGCGGTCTCTGATGTCTCGTGTCAGCCTTCTTAGAATTCTGATATCCGCATCCGTATCCACATAGATCTTGATATCAAAGAGGTTGCGGAGTCTTTCATCTTCCAGAATCAGTATCCCTTCCACGATGATGATATCCTTGGGCTCTTCCCTCACGGTTTCCTTCTTCCTGTTATGGATGGTGAAGTCATAGATCGGCATTTCAATGGCCTGGCCTTTGAGCATCATTTCCAGATGGCTGATCAGAAGAGGTGTATCAAAAGCATGTGGATGGTCATAATTCGTTTTTGTTCTTTCCTCAAAGGTCATATCGCTCTGATCTTTGTAATAGGAATCCTGCATGATGATGCTGATACTTTCTTTCTTGAAGTTGCGATAGATGGACTTAGCTACAGTACTCTTTCCAGATCCTGTACCACCTGTGATTCCGATAAGTATAGGCTTTTTCATAATTGATCTTCCTTTTCTTTAATCAGTATATCATTCGGGTAAAGCTTCACGGGTGAATAGGCGGTGAAATCCATGGCCGCTTTATTGGCCACTTCGATTTCATTGCCTTCTTCATCTCTGAACTCTGTCATTACTGCTTCTATTATATCATCACTTGGTCTCATAATCTTGATTTTCTCACCGGGATAGATACGGTTTTTCTGTCCGATGAGATATCTTCCGTCTCCCAGATCCTCCTTCACGATGGCTATGAGTTCATGGGTGCGAACATAGGAACTGGTACCATGGATTTCAGAATTTCCTCTGCCATAGTAAAATCCTGTGTAGTATTCTCTGTGACTTACCATATTCAGAATATCCAGCCACTTCTCATCATAGACAAAGTTCTCAGGATCTTCGAAATAGGTGTCAATGGCCTGTCTGTATGCTTTTACGATGGCAGCCACATAAAACTCTGATTTCATTCTGCCTTCGATCTTCAGTGACTGAAGTCCTGATGCAATCAGATCAGGAATGTGCTCGATCATGCACAGATCCTTTGAATTCATGATGTAGGTTCCACGCTCATCTTCATTGATTTCCATATATTCCCCGGGTCTTTTCTCCTCCACCAGATAGTACTTGTATCTGCAGGGCTGTGCACAGGCACCACGATTGGCATCTCTGCCTGTCATATAGTTGGACAGAAGACATCTTCCTGAATAAGCCATGCACATGGATCCATGGACAAAGGCTTCCAGCTCCAGCTCTTCTGGTATGTTCTTTCTGATTTCCTTGATTTCCTTAAGAGAAAGCTCTCTGGCAAGAATCACCCTTGCAACACCCATTTTATGCCAGAAAGTGGCAGAGCGTGAGTTCACATTATTCGCCTGGGTGGAAAGATGGATCTCCATGTCAGGGACCACCTCACTGGCGGTCATGATGACGCCAGGGTCTGATACGATGATGGCATCCACGCCGATTTCCTGCAGATTCAGAAGATACTCATCCAGTCCCTTCATATCACTCTCATGAGGGAATACATTGATGGTCACATAGACCTTTCTTCCTCGATCATGTGCATAGTTGAGGCCCTCTATCATTTCTTCGTTGGTGAAATTGTCTGAGAAGGCTCTCAGATTCAGTCTGGCGCCACCCATATATACGGCATCCGCACCATAATCTATTGCTGTCTTCAGTTTATCCAGATTCCCCGCTGGGGCTAACAGTTCCGGTTTATTCATTCTATTCCTTCCTCCCGATCAGAAGCATTCCATCACTCACAGTGAGCAGAGACACCCTAAAGTCTTCTCTGCTGTGCACATAATCAAGAAACTCCTGAAGTCTTACTACATTTGTTCTGTGTTTCCTTGCCGCGGTTTCATGAACCACAAGTCCCTTATACAGGACATTGTCACATAAGATGAATCCGCCTGGGTTCAGCTTAGGTAACGATAGATCCAGGTATTCTCTGTAATGAGATTTTCCTGCATCCATAAATATGAAATCAAAGGTATCTTCGGTTTTCTGGAGATACTCCTCGCATTCTGAAGGCACCACGGAAATACGGTCTTTCATCCCGTATTCTTCGATATTCTTCAGGGCAGTCTCCTTCATCCCTTCTTCTCTCTCCACAGATACGATCTTCGCATCTGAATGAAGAGCCATGACAAGGGCTGAATACCCGATGGCTGTGCCCAGCTCCAGAATCTTCTCCGGTCTATGAAGAGACACCATGAACGCCAGTAGCCTTGCTGCATCCTTCATGACGATGGGCACGTGATTCTCTTTCGCATAGTCTTCAAGGTTCTGAAGTTCCTTTATTCCACCAAACTTTTCTATATACTCCGAAACCTTCGGATATACAATTCCTTCCATACAAACACCTACATATAAAATTAACCCCTGAGGGCCCGTAAAATTCCTATCCTATTATAGCCGATTTGATAAGCTTTATCAAACACGGCAGCTCCATAAAAAAAAAGAAATCTGCCTTGTCTCCAAAGCAGATTGATTAGAATATCTCTTCTCTAGCATCAGTTGCCCAGACGAGAGCACTTATTTTTCCATTTGCCCTCGAATGCCCTGATGGACCTTGAAAAAGTCCTTCCAGGGATCCTCCTTGTCCAGTCTCTCTTCTATGTCTCGCAGCGTGATCTGATTTGGCGCAATCTCGTCCAGCTCCTCCCAGGAAATCGGCATGGATACGGGCGCTCCTTTTCTGGCTCTCAAAGAATAAGGCGCAACGGATGTAGCGCTTCTGCCATTTCTGACCCAGTCGATGAAGATTTTTCCTTTCCTTTTCTCTTTTCGCATATTGCTTGTATACTTTTCAGGCCAGCGCTCTTCCATGGCCTGAGCGCAGAGCTTCGCTAAGTCACGCACACGATCCCAGCCAGCAGATCGGTTCACAGGCACCACCACATGATACCCTTTCCCACCACTGGTTTTCAGAAATGAAGTCAAAGACAGTTCATCCAGTATTTTCTTCATGTCACGGACCCCTTCTCTGACCTTTTCCACCTTCATCCCTTCAGCAGGATCCAGATCAAAAACGATCATATCCGGAAATTCCAGCTTGTCCACAGTACTGCCCCATATATGAAATTCCAGGGTACCCATCTGAACCGCCGACAAGATTCCCTCTTCACTTGCGATATAGACATAGTCCTCCCTGTCTCCATCTTTTTCTGTGATTTCAATTTTCTCAAGGCCTTTCCCGGTCTGATCCAGATGCTTCTGATAAAAGCACTCTCCTATTCCGTCCGGACATCGCATGAAACTTAAGACACGTTCCGATACAAAAGGCATCATTCTTTCTGAAACAAGATGATAATACCTCGCCACCTCTTCTTTGGTGATAGACTCTCCCTCATACATGTCCTTATCCGGACTGCTGATTCTTATTCCCTTGACCGGGATGCTCTCGCGTTCTTTCTTTTTGTTTCTCCGTGTCTCTTTTCTCTGCCCATCAGCTTCATCTGGTGTAATCAGCTTCATCGGTTCTTTTCCCTTATCACCTGCATCTTTGGAAGCAGCCTTCTCCCTTATCACATCGAAAGGATTCTTGTCTTCTCTCAGCCCCTTGAAGCTGGCCTGTCTCAGCAGATGCTCATCCGTCCATTCCTGAAACCTGACTTCAGCAACGAGTTTCGGAGTCACCCAGAAAATCTCTTCACCGCTTCTTTCCTCCGGTGCGTCTTTGAACGGTGAAGTTTTTCTGAGGATGGATTTAAATTTCCCTTCCAGATCCTTCCGCTGTTTCTGGGAAAACCCTGTTCCAGTTCTTCCCGCATAAACCAGCTCCTCCTTTTCGTAGACCCCG
>RZYZ01000466.1 GCA_009930125.1 Clostridia bacterium
GGAATCTCCTTCTGAGACAACTTATCCGAGGCTCTCCGCATAGGCCTTGAAGCGGTCCAGAATCGCCTGCCATCCAGCCTTCTGCATCTCCACGGGAAATGTGTTCTCTGCTTCAAATACACTGACGATCTCCGTTTTGCCCTCTTTCTCCGTGAAGGTTGTGAGAACTTTTCTGCCATCATCCAGCGTATAGGCGATGCGCTCAAAAGGTACGACCTCATCATAGGTTCCGGTGAAGTCGAAGCCTTCCTTACCGTCTTTGGATTCCATGCGGTACGAGAATTTTCCCTTTTCTCTCAGATCGTTCTCTGCCCGGGGACTGTGCCAGTCATCCGATGCGCTGTTCCACTTCACAATATGTTCCGGGCTGGTCCAGTAGGTCCACACCTTCTCTATCGGCACCCCTACAGCTGTCTGAATTGTTACGTTTGTTTGTTCCATGCTCTGCTCCTCCTTTCAGGTTCTATACTCCCCCAATTATATTGCTGTTTTTTGTCAATATAATGAGCTGAGTGAAAACATTATGTGAAAGCAGAAACTTGAAGGAACAAGACGCCATCCAAAGACCTGAGATCCCCCCATCGATTCCAGTACTTACAGTGTCAGCTGGGAAATGACCTCTCCTCCGATGACATCGCCGGTCTCCTGAAATCCAGCGGAAAAGTAGAGCTTCTTTGCCACGGTATTTTCCGGTTCGTAGGAAAGCCAGCAGTGCTTTGCTTCCCCGCAGGGAAAGCTTCTGAGATAGTTCAGGGAAATCTCCAGCGCCTTCCTGCCATATCCTTTTCCCTGAAAATGTTCATCAATCATGAAGCGCCAGATGCCGTAGCTTCCTTTGATGTAATCCGGGTCCCCTTCCTCGTATCCGTCAAAGCCGAACATGACAAAGCCCACCAGTTCATCCTCCTCATAGATGCCGAACGGCAGCGCCACCCCGCTGCTGGTGATGGTGGTGTAAGCCTGTAGAATACTCTGCGTATTGGTGGCCACGAAGTTCTTCTGGTCCTCTCTCACACTGAGGCCAACGATTTTCCAGATGTTTTTCTCATCCACTTTTCTAAGTTCCATGTCAAATCCCCCTCTTTTCTCTTCATCATAGCATTTTTCTAAATCCATATACGAAAAAACTGCAGAAGATTCATGCGATCCTCTGCAGCGTCTTTCACCTGTTTCCTATTTGAGACTACTGGTCACTTTGACCTCATCCACATTTTTCAGCTCTTCCTGACTCACAGTGAAGAGGAC
>RZYZ01000467.1 GCA_009930125.1 Clostridia bacterium
ACTGTCAACCCTGTTACCTGATCTGGTTAGTACCAGCGTAGGGAAGCGGATAAACGAAAGTTTTTACTGTCTTACCTATAAGTAAGACAGTTTTTTTATTTTATCCTGGCCTTTTAACAAAAGGAGGTTTAAAACAATGACTCTATTCCTAAGCAGTGCCAAAGAGGCACTAAACACACTGATTGCTGAACCCGCATCACTTGCCGCCCTGGTGATTGTCCTTATGATGATCATCTTCATCATGGTGGTGAAGAAAGTGAAGCTGACTCCGCTGCTCATGGCACAGATCAGCATTTCCGTGGCCATCTGCGCGGTGCTGAATGCATTCCCCATGTTCAGAATGCCCCAGGGCGGAAGCGTGACCTTAGCGTCCACACTCCCCATCATCATCATGGCCTATGCCTATGGACCTGAGGTGGGTATGCTCACAGGATTCCTGTTCGGCGTGGTCAATCTGTTCCTGGGACCCTATATCATCCATCCCCTGCAGACGCTGCTGGATTATCCGCTGCCATTCATGCTGGTGGGTGCATCGGGCTATTTCAGAAACCGCTATCTCGGCAGCATCATCGGTCAGGCACTGCGGCTTTTCATGCATATCCTCTCCGGCGTGATCTTCTTTTCCTCCTATGCCCCTGTGGGTCAGCAGGAAGGACTGGGACTCTGGATCTACTCCACAGGATACAACGGCTCCTTCGTGGCCGTGGAGCTTCTCATTCTGCTTGTGATCCTTGCTGTGATACCTTGGGAAAGATTCATGAAGGTTCTGCAAAGAACAAAGCCCAGACTGTCCATGAAGAGCACAACGGATCATCAGTAAACTTCATATTCACACTAAAAAACCGTCAGGGTTCATCCCCTGACGGTTTTTTCATATACTTATTCCGGTTCCTACAGGAAAGGGATCACCTTTCTCTTCACCGCTTTGTTTCTTGCATAGATGTCTTTCTCATCGTCCTTGAAGGCTTCCAGGATCACATCATATTCAGGGTTTGTCGCTGCAAATCTTTCCGCCTGCCCCGCCTCCATATGTTCTGCGAATTCCGGATTGATGGGGAGCTCGGCGATGAGTGGAAGTCCCATCTTTTCCGCCTGACTCTCTGCGGAATTGTTCGAGAACACGTTCATGCGCTCCCCGCACTTTCCGCACTGGATGTAGGACATGTTCTGGATGACACCCTTCACTGGAATCTCCAGCTTCTCCGCCATGTTGACCACCTTCTGGACAATCATGGAGACCATGCT
>RZYZ01000468.1 GCA_009930125.1 Clostridia bacterium
GATGAAGCTGATTTCCTCATCGGAATCGGAAACGAATTTATTGATGGCAACCACAGGCTCCAGATTGAACTTTCTGATGTTCTCAATCTGCTTCTCCAGATTGACGATTCCCTTTTCAAGTCCCTCCACATTCGGAATGGAAAGATCCGCTTTCTGGACGCCACCGTGATGCTTCAGCGCTCTCACAGTTGCCACAATGACCACCGCACTTGGGCTTAATCCACCAAATCTGCACTTGATGTCCAGGAACTTCTCCGCACCAAGGTCTGCTCCGAATCCCGCTTCTGTAACCACATAATCGCCCAGCTTCAGCGCAGTCTTTGTGGCCAGGATGCTGTTGCACCCATGGGCGATATTGGCAAAGGGTCCGCCATGGATGATGGCAGGGGTGTTTTCAAGAGTCTGAACCAGATTCGGCATGATGGCATCCTTCATGAGAAGCGCCATAGCACCCTGGACGTTGAGATCTCTTGCGAAGATCGCTTCTCCGTCATAATTGTATCCGATCATGATCTGACCCATTCTTTCCTTCAGGTCTTCCAGTGATGTGGCAAGGCAGAGAATCGCCATGATTTCAGAAGCCACCGTGATCATGAATCCGTCTTCTCTCGGGAAGCCGTTGGGCTTTCCACCAAGACCCACGTTCACCTGTCTCAGTGCTCTGTCATTCATGTCCATGACTCTCTTGAAGAGAATTCTTCTTACATCTATATTCAGTTTATTTCCCTGATGGATGTGATTGTCTATGGCTGCGGAAAGAAGATTGTTAGTGGTGGTGATGGCATGCATGTCCCCTGTGAAATGAAGGTTGATGTCCTCCATGGGCACTACCTGAGAATATCCACCGCCGGCAGCTCCACCTTTGACCCCGAATACAGGTCCAAGAGAGGGTTCACGCAGCGCGATGACCGCTTTCTTTCCGATCCTTGTCAGCGCCTGACCCAGTCCTACCGTCACTGTAGACTTTCCTTCTCCTGCAGGAGTCGGATTGATGGCGGTGACCAGGATGAGCTTCGCATCCTCTGTATTCTCTTCTCTTCTTAAGACGTCCAGAGAAATCTTCGCCTTGTACTTTCCGTAAAAGTCCAGATCATCCTCCGTAAGTCCCATCTGTCCTGCCACATCTCTGATGTGAAGCATGGTTGATTCCTGTGCAATTTGAATATCTGTTTTCAAAGTGTACCTCCTAATTTTTATATATTATTTGCTGAATTTACTCATGAATCTCTGTGCATCTACCAC
>RZYZ01000469.1 GCA_009930125.1 Clostridia bacterium
GGCGATACAGATCCCGGCGATACAGATCCCACTGAGAACCTCAATGTGGACAAAACCGGTGGAACGATCTTCAAGGAGGAGTTCAAACTGGTGATCCCGGCAGATGCATTTCCTGCCTCAGTCACCATGGAAATCACTGCACAGGCTAAAGGCTCTGTGATGGATGAGTTTGAGGCCTCCCCCTACTACAAGGTGAAGCTTCCCCGTAACTTTTCCAAACCCCTGAAGATAGAGCTGCCAACCGATACAGAGATATCCCAGGGAGATGTCTACTTCCGCTTCTCGGCTCCGGGTGTGGAGATCAGCTCCCAGCAGGAGAGTGTATCCACCATCTGGATCAAAGGTGTGAAAGAGGGTGATCTCTACTCTGCTACGCTGGAGCCGTTTGAAGAAATCTCCGATGAGACAGGTGAGTTGATCGTGGGATTGGTAAAAGACTATCAGGAATCGGATGATTCAGGAAGCAGGGCCATTACCTCCGAGAAGAAATGTGTGGTATACGCTCCCCGCTTCTATCACGAAGAGAGCAGGGATATCGCACTGCATTTGGAGGAAGCCATCAAACGGTTGGAAGCGGTGGGATTCAGTTTTGCAAAACGGAACAAACAGATCCAGGTGGAGGTGAAGAAACTGAGCGGTGCGGATGCCTACGGCTATTTCATCCCCTCCCGCTACAGCAGTGAATGGAACTCAATGGTAATCAACAGCCAGAAGTTATCAGAGAAAGAGGAGATCAAGCGCACCATCATGCATGAAATGACCCACTTCGCGCAATACTACTACGACCCCCGATGGACGGTCACCAAATCCTATTTTGAAGGTGAATTTCTCTGGATGGAAGAGGCGGTGGCCGTTTGGGCGGAAAGCCTTTACGTGGCGGGCATCTCCTCCGTGCAATATGGGAACCAGTTTTGTCCCCTGGAAGGATTCTCACCGTGGGATAAAGAAGACAAGAGTACGCACGGCTATGGAATGGCCGGCCTGATCCGCTGGATGGCTAACCGTTACGGCAACGACAAGATAGTGAAGTTGCACCAACAACAGGAAGCCGGTGCGACTTCGGTAATGGATGCATTTGAAGATGCATTTCCGGATCTCTTCCTGGAATATGGGATTTTTCTCAAAGATTACATCCGTGCCAACGGGGTGAAGGATCTAATGCAGGAGATTGCTCGCAAAAAGATGACATTAAACAGCATGAATGAGGTAACAAGCAAAGAACCTATTGGTATCAAACCATAC